>JAWOEG010000094.1:0-10113 GCA_046482875.1 Eubacteriales bacterium
CTCTTTTTCTTACTTCAAAAGAACAATCTGGATCTGAGCATTTCCATTTCTCATAAACATCATTCTTGAAAGAGAAAGGTAATAAACACCCTTTTCCGCAAGAAGGACATTTTGGAAATATTCCGAATTCTGAACTTATTTCTGTCATTTTTTCCTCCGCCTAATTTATTTTACTAAAACTTAAATGAGAAGATGTTTTGAACTTAAAAGTTTCTTGATTTTGGTAATGATGTTTTTGGAATGGCTCTAAACTTGGAGGAAGACAATGTAGGTTGTGTTCTTTTAGGAAGCGACGAAGACATAAAAGAAGGAGTCGAAGTTAAAAGAACTGGTAGAATTGTTGAGGTTCCAGTAGGTGATGGAATGCTGGGAAGAGTTGTAAACTCTTTAGGTATGGCTATTGATGGTAAAGGACCTATTGAATCAGACAAATTTAGGCCTGTAGAGCAAAAAGCATCTGGAGTTATTACAAGAAAATCAGTTACTGTTCCTCTTCAAACCGGAATCAAAGCGATAGACTCTATGATTCCAATAGGAAGAGGACAAAGGGAGCTAATCATAGGAGACAGGCAAACTGGTAAAACAGCAATAGGGATAGACACTATATTAAACCAGCATGATCAAGACGTAATATGCATATATGTAGCTATAGGTCAAAAAAGATCTACAGTAGCTAAAACAGTTGAAATCTTTGAGAAAAATAATGCTATGGACTATACTATAGTAGTTTCCGCATCGGCAAGTGAAAAAGCACCATTGCAGTACCTTGCACCATATGCTGGAGCAGCAATAGGTGAAGAATTCATGTATAACGGAAAAGACGTTCTGATAATCTATGATGATTTATCGAAGCACGCCGTTGCATATCGTGCCATGTCATTACTTCTTAGAAGACCACCGGGAAGAGAAGCTTACCCTGGAGATGTTTTCTATCTTCATTCAAGACTTTTAGAAAGAGCTGCTAGACTAGATGACAAATACGGTGGAGGTTCTATGACAGCACTACCGATTATAGAAACTCAAGCTGGAGATATTTCAGCATTTATTCCAACTAACGTAATTTCAATTACTGACGGTCAGATATTCTTGGAAACAGAATTATTCTTCTCTGGACATAGACCAGCGATAAATGCAGGACTATCGGTATCTAGAGTTGGTGGTTCAGCTCAGATAAAAGCTATGAAAAAAGTTGCAGGAACATTAAAACTTGACCTGGCACAATATAGAGAGTTGGCATCTTTTGCTCAATTCGGGTCAGAACTTGATAAAGAAACGAAAGCTACTCTTGACCATGGTGAAAGACTGATGGAAGTTATCAAACAAGCGCAGTATAAACCAGTAGAAGTAGAAAGACAGGTAATTTTAATATATGCAGCAAATAATGATTATCTTCAAGAAATATCCGTAGACAATATAAGCGAGTTTGAAAATGGACTTTATACCTTCATGGATGAAGAATACCCTGAAATAGGACTTGTAATAAAAGAAAGCGGAGAATTGTCAGATGAAACTAAAGAAAAGTTAAATAAGGCTTTAGATGAATATACAGAAAAATTTAAGAGTAATTTAAAAGACGAAGAATAACAACTGACTAAAAGGTCAGGAGGTGATAACTTGGGCCAGAATATGAATGACATAAAAAGAAGAATTAAAAGTGTTTCTAGTACCAAACAGATAACAAAGGCTATGGAATTGGTTGCAACTGCGAAGTTAAAAAGAGCTAGGAAAAAACTGGAAAGTTCAAAGCCCTACTACCATAAAATTTACGAAAGTATAAGAGAAATAGTAGAAAATTCTAGGGGTGTTAGACACGAATTTATTGAAAAAAGAGAAATAAGTAAAACTCTATATATAGTCCTAACCGGAGATAGAGGATTAGCTGGTGGATATAACTCAAATGTATGCAAGCTAACAGAAGGAATTATTGAGGATAAATCTAAGGCGAAACTTATATGTATGGGATCAAAGGGAAGGTCTTATTTTGGAAAACGAGGATATGATATCAGTTACGAAATGACAGGCATATCGGAAACTCCTGAATTAAGCAACGCTCAGGTTGTTGGAGAAAAAGCAGTAGAAATGTATAAAGATGGTCAGGTAGATGAGGTAAAACTAGTATTCACTGAATTTATTAGTACTATAAATTATAATCCTAGAGTATTAGACCTACTACCTTTAGTACTAGAAAAAGATGAAGAAGATATTGAAAAATCTGAGGATATTATAATATTCAGATATGAACCATCTCCAGAGTCTGTGTTGGACTATCTTATACCAAAATATTTAAATAGTGTAATATATGGAGCTAGTATTGAAGCCTCAGCCAGTGAGCAGGGTTCTAGAAGAGTTGCAATGGAAAGTGCAACAGATAATGCAGAAGAAATGATAGATGATTTAGAACTAATGTACAACAGAGCAAGACAGGCTTCAATCACTCAGGAAATAACTGAGATTGTTTCAGGAGCAGATGCTCTTGAATAAAATCGAAAGGATGTGAGATATATATGGCAGAACTAAACAAAGGAAAAATAAAGCAGGTTATAGGACCTGTGGTAGATATAGAATTTAGGGAAGATAATCTTCCGAAACTCATGAGTGCTATTAAAATAGAAATTAATGATAAAATTGTTGTTGTTGAAGTAGCACAGCATACAGGAGACAATACAGTTAGATGTATTTCTATGGATTCAACAGATGGATTCGTGAGAGGAATGGAAGCAGTGGATACAGGAGGACCTATATCAGTTCCTGTAGGAGAAGAAACCCTTGGTAGAATGTACAACGTACTAGGTGAGCCTATTGATGGAAAGGAGCTTGGTGAAGTAAAACAAAGAGCACCTATTCATAGAGAAGCCCCATCTTATGAAGAACAGAGTACAAGTACAGAGATATTTGAAACTGGAATTAAGGTGGTTGACCTTATATGTCCATACTCAAAAGGTGGTAAAATCGGTCTATTTGGAGGAGCAGGAGTTGGAAAAACAGTTCTAATACAGGAGCTTATTCACAACATAGCCAAAGAACACGGTGGATTATCAGTTTTTGCAGGGGTTGGAGAAAGAACAAGAGAAGGAAACGATCTTTATTACGAAATGATGGACTCAGGAGTGCTTGACAAGACAGCCCTGGTATTTGGACAGATGAATGAACCGCCGGGAGCTAGAATGAGAGTTGGACTGTCGGGACTTACTATGGCAGAACACTTTAGAGATGAAGAAGGACAAGATGTACTTTTATTCATAGATAATATATTTAGATTTACGCAGGCTGGATCTGAGGTTTCTGCTTTACTTGGTAGAATGCCTTCAGCAGTTGGATACCAACCTACCCTTGCTACAGAAATGGGACAGCTTCAAGAAAGAATAACATCAACAAAAAAAGGATCTATAACATCAGTACAGGCTGTATATGTACCTGCTGATGACTTGACGGACCCTGCACCAGCGACTACATTCGCCCACCTTGATGCTACAACGGTTCTTTCAAGAAAAATATCTGAGATGGGTATTTATCCTGCAGTTGATCCACTTGACTCATCATCAAGAATACTTGATCCTCAGGTAATTGGAGATGAACACTACAATGTTGCTAGAAGAGTTCAAGAGACGTTACAGAGATATAACGAACTTCTTGATATTATAGCAATACTTGGTATGGATGAACTTTCAGATGAAGATAAAATAACAGTTTCAAGAGCAAGAAGAATACAGAGATTCTTGTCTCAACCATTTCACGTTGCAGAACAATTCACAGGAACATCCGGTACTTACGTTCCGATAAAAGAAACAATTAGAGGATTTAAAGAAATTTTAGAAGGTAAACACGATGACTTACCTGAACAGGCATTTTTATTAGTAGGTACAATAGAAGAAGCAGTTCAAAAAGCTCAAAAGATGAAAAAAGAAGGAAAAGATTAAAATGTTCCTAAGAATTTTAGGAAGAGAGGTGTAGTTTATGAATAAGGTTAAGCTGCAGATAATAACACCGGGGAAAAAATTCTTTGAAGATGAAGTTCAATTGGTAGTTGTTAAAGGAGTAGAAGGAAGTATTGGAATTATGTACGACCATGAACCCTTTGTAACCCCTTTAGGTATTGGACCAATTAAAATATTAGTAGATAATAAAATTAAACATGCAGCTATTTCTCAAGGTTATGTTGAAGTAATGGAAGAGAAAATTGTTATTTTAGCAGACACAGCTGAATGGCCGGAAGATATTGATGTAAGCAGAGCAAAAAGAGCAAAAGAAAGAGCAGAAAAAAGACTAGAAAAAAAAGAAAATCATATGGAACTATTAAGAGCAGAAATAGCTCTAAAAAAAGCTATAAATCGTATAGATGTTGCTAAAATGCCGGCAAAACATAAATAAATAAAAAAATCGAACTTAAGAGAAAGTTCGATTTTTTTTATTAAATTTATTTGCTTTTTAAACCTAAAATTTCTCTAGCTTCGTCGGGAGTTGCTATTTCTCGACCTAGTTCCGAAGCTATTCTTACGACTTTTTCTACTAATTCTCCATTAGATTTTGCTAATACACCTTTTGATATATATATATTATCTTCAAAACCAACTCTTACGTTGCCTCCCATAGCCATACCTATCATAGCCATAGGGATTTGGTGCCTTCCCATTGCCGCTACAGTCCAAGTAGAACCTTCGGGTATGCTATCTACCATAAAAGCTAAGTCTCTAGCGGTAGCTGACATCTGTACTCCTAGTACGAAATCGAAATGCATAGGTTTTTCAATAAAACCTTTCTTCTGGAACTTTATAGCATAGTCAATCATACCTTTATCGAAGACTTCTATTTCGGGCTTTACTCCTCTTTCAATTAAAATGCGTCCGAAATTTTTAATGGTATTTTCTGTATTAATAAAAATTTCGTCGCCACCAAAATTTAAGGTACCGCAGTCTAAAGTCGCCATTTCTGGTCCTAATTCTGTAGGTTGAAGTCTTTCTTCGTCGGTCATTCCTACAGCTCCACCTGTAGAAGGTTGAATTATAACATCTGGACACCTTTTTTTGATTTCATCCATACATGCCTTAAATCTTGCCTTGTCTTGAGTTGGGGTGCCATCATCTTCTCTTACATGTAAATGAATTATGCTTGCACCAGCTTTATAAGCTAATTCTGCTTCTCTACCTATTTCTTCAACTGTGTAAGGAACACTTGGATTGTGGTCCTTTGTAACTTCTGCACCACTAATAGCTGCAGTAATTATAAGTTTTTCCATAATTAATACCTCCTAAAATTTTTTTGCCAATTTAATTATATATTAAATGAATTCTTATTACAATATTGCCGATATGAAGTTTATTAAGAAAATATAACAATTATGGAATTATACTTGGATTTGATATATAGGTAGGTTATAGTTTATAATGTTATAAGAAAATTAAATGGAGAATTAAATGATAGAATGTGGAGTAAAAAAATTAAAAAAATATTTTGGGGCAGACCTAATATTTGAAAATATAACCTTGGATATTAAAAAAGGGGAGAAAATTGGCGTCGTAGGTAAAAATGGCGTCGGGAAAACTACTCTTATGAAAATATTAGTGAATGAAGAATATGCAGATGATGGATATATATATATAAGAAGCGGATCAAGAGTGGGATATCTGGAACAAATACCTGACTACGATGACTCTATTATAGGTATGGATATTTTATATCTTGCTTTTACAGATTTATACAAAATCAAAGACGAAATGAAAGAGTTAGAAAAGAAGCTTAAAGATACACTTGACGAGAATCACGACAGAATATTAAAAGCCTATGGTAAAATGGAAGAAAAATATGAACTTCGTGGAGGTTATAGGATAGATGAGAAGCTAAGCAAGGTAATCGGTGGTCTTGGAATTGAAGAACTTGTTAAAAGAAAATTCAATACTTTAAGTGGTGGTGAAAAAACTAAAATAATATTAGGAAAAGTATTATTGGAAGAACCGGATCTGCTACTGTTGGACGAGCCTACCAATCATCTGGATATGAGTTCTGTAGAATGGCTGCAAGGGTATTTGGCTGATTATAAGGGAGCAGTAATTTTGATATCCCACGATAGATACTTTCTAGACAGCATAGCAGAGAAAATAATAGAAATCACTCCTGATGAAGCTCAAATTTATTATGGTAACTATTCATACTATGTAGTAGAAAAAGAAAGAAGGTTTTTAGAAGCCTATAAGCACTATAAAAACCAGCAAAGAAAAATAAACAACATGGAAGAACAGATTAAAAGATACAGAATATGGGGTAAGAGCAGAGACAGCGATAAAATGTATAAAAGAGCAAAAGAGTTAGAAAAACGTCTTGAAAAGATAGATAAACTTGAAAAACCTAGATTAAACTCTAGAAAAATCAGGCTAAATTCTGAAGGAATTAACCGGTCTGGATATAAAGTTGTTACCTTAAAAGATGTAACAAAAAAATACGATAAAACTTTATTTGAAAGAATAAATCTTGATATTTACTACAGTGACTCAATCGGACTTATAGGAGATAACGGCACAGGAAAGACTACTATATTAAGAATAATAGAAGGAAGTGAGAACTGTGACGAAGGAGAAATAAAAATAGGCTCTAGAGTAAAAATAGGATATTTGAGACAGGAAGAAGAATTTGTAAATCCGTCTATGGATTTAGTAGAATACTACCATAGAGAACTGGATATAAAATTAAGTGAAGCAAGAAATCAGTTGGCAAAGGTACTATTTACAGGAGATGATGTATTTAAGACATTAGATGTCCTTTCTGGGGGAGAGAAAACCCGGTTAAAGCTGGGCATACTACTTTATAGAAAAGTAAATCTGTTGATACTAGATGAGCCTACAAATCACTTGGATATAGATTCAAGAGAGATTCTGGAAGAAACCCTTACAGATTTTGAAGGCACCATACTATTTGTATCTCACGATAGGTACTTTATAAATAAGTTGGCTAATAGAATAGTAGAAATAGAAGACAAGAAGATTAGAACATATAATGGAGATTATGATTACTACAAGTTAAAAAAAGCTGAAATCCTAGAAATAGAGGCAGAGAGAAAGAAAAAAGAAAAGGAAGATTTAGATAAAAACCAAAAAGAATTAAAAGAAGAAAAATCTAAACTTTCGAAAAATCAAAGGAGACTTTTAACCCAAGAAAAGGGAGAAATTGAAAGTAAAATAGAAAACATAGAGAAAATAGTAGAAGAAATAGCTCTCAGTATGAATAAAAACAAAAGAGATGGGCAAAAATTAAAAGAACTTTATTTAGAAAAAGAAGAATACGAAAAAAAGATAGAAAAACTCATGGAAAGATGGGAAGAGATTATATTAAATTTAGGAGATGAATAGCATGAAAATAGCTCAAATACAGATGAAAGTGTATCCAGATAAAGAAAAAAATCTTAAGGAAGTTGGTATGTATTTAGAAAATCTTAAGGAAGAAAATCCTGATGTTGTTGTACTTCCGGAAATGTTCAATTGTCCTTACGATAAAAACCTATTTGAAGAATATTCAGAAAAACAGGGAGGTAAAACCTGGTCTAAATTATCAGACTTAGCTCAAAAATATGAAGTTTATTTATTTGCCGGTTCCATACCGGAAAAGGGTGATTCGGGAGAAGTGTACAATACTTCATATATATTTGACAGAGAAGGTAATCAAATAGGTAAACACAGAAAAGTTCATCTTTTTGATATAGATATAGAAGGAGGTCAGACTTTTATAGAATCGGAAATTCTTACACCGGGCAAAGATTTGACAGTTGTAGATACAGAGTTTGGTAAAATAGGTCTTATGATATGCTATGACATTAGATTTCCAGAATGGTCAAGACTTATGACTCTTAAAGGAGCCCAGGTAATTATAATTCCTGGAGCTTTTAATATGACTACAGGGCCTGCTCATTGGGAACTATCTTTTAGAGGAAGAGCTTTAGATAATCAAGTATTTACAGTAGGTACGGCACCGGCCCAGGATAAAGAATCATCATATACTTCCTATGCTAACAGTATACTTGTTTCGCCTTGGGGAGAAGTAGTAGATAGGATGGGATTTGAAGAAGGATATATTATAAATGATATAGACTTGTCTAAGACAAAAAAAATCAGAGACCAGCTACCTTTATTAAAACATAGAAGAAAAGATTTATATGAAATCATAGAAAAAAAATAAATTAAGTGAATATGTGATTCTTCAAAGGGTATATATTAAAAGAAGATTGATTGAAACTTTTATTATAAAAGTAAATATATAAAACAAGGAGGATATTTATGTTATCAGAAAAATTATTAAAAGAACTTAACAAACAAATTAAATATGAATTGGAATCAGCACACTATTATGTAGCAATGGAAGCTTACTTTGATTCTAATGATTTACCGGGATTTGCGAATTTCTTTAAGGTTCAGGCTGAAGAAGAAAGATTTCATGCACAGAAATTTTATGATTTTGTATATGAAATGGACGGAGATGTTGAATTAACAGCTTTAGACTTAGTAAGAAAAGATTTTGATTCTTCTGTTGATGTATTCAAGAAAGCGTTAGAACATGAAAAATTCGTAACGAGTAGAATATATGAGCTTATGGAAATTGCAGAAGATGAAAAAGAATACGCTACACAAAGCATGCTAAAATGGTTTGTAGATGAGCAGGTAGAAGAAGAAAATACTATGAAAGATATGATAGTAAGGTTAGAAAGAGTTGAAAAGAGTCCAAATGGTCTTTATATGTTGGACAAAGAACTTGCTGGAAGAAGTTTCACACCGGAAACAGAAGAATAGAAAATGCATTAAAGCTTGGATTCTTAGGAATCTAAGCTTTTTTTTTTTTTGATTTGATATATAATCTATATATAATTAAAATAAATCAAGGAGGAATCTAATGAAGGTGGAAATTTTAATAGATAGTGCAAGCGACTTACCGAAAGAGGTTTTAGAAAAATATAAATTAGATCCCATAGCGATACCAGTCATACTAGGTGAAGAGATATTTTATGACGGAAAAACTATTACTCCCTTAAAATTATTTAAAGATATGAAAGATGGAATAGTTTATAAAACATCTCAAGTAACTCCTAACCAGTATTTAGAGAGGTTTAGAAAATTAGACGAGGGAAAGGAATATATTTATATTTGTTTTTCTTCTGGCTTAACTAAAATGTATGAAACAAGCCGTATAGCCTTAAATATGATAAAAGAAGAAAAAAATATTGATTTGAAAATAATTGATACTAAATGTGCTTCAATGGGATACGGATTGGTAGCTACAGAAGCTTTAAAGGCGGCGGAAGAAGGAAAATCAAGAGATGAGATAATCAAAATAATTCGTTCAACGGCAGATAGGATGCAGCATGTATTTTCAGTTGATAATTTAGACTATCTATATAGAGGCGGAAGGTTAAATAAAACTTCAGCAGTGGTAGGAAATATGCTAAGCATTAAACCAGTACTTCAGGTTGATAGTGAAGGGAAATTGTACAGTTATAAGAAAGTAAGAGGGAATAAAAAATTATTTGCAGAAATTATAAATACTATTAAGAAAAATCAAGTAGAAATAGAAAATCAAACTGTAGGAATAACCCACGCAGATGATATGGAAAAAGTAGAAAAGATAGAAGATTTAATAATGAAGGAATTTGGAGTTAAAAGCTTTATGGTAGCAAGTATGGGATGTGCAATAGGAGCCCATACAGGTCCGGGAGCCATATCAATTTTTTTCTTAGGAGAAGAGACTGGAAGGTTTGAATAATAAAGAGGTGTGTTAAAGTGAGAAAGTTTTTAAGAATTGCAGGTAAAATATTGTTTTTTCTGATTTTTGCTTTTTTCGCAACCTTTTTTATTGGAGAAGGTATATTAACTGGGGAAATAAAAGAATCTGGTATACCCTTTCAATTATTAATAATAGTAGTAAGTTTTTTGTTTATGCTTTTTGAGATAAAACCGCTGTGCCGTGGTAATGACTGTCATAAACATTGCCACCCGGGTTAACAAAATCACGGGTGCCCAGAATACCGTTGCGTGCATAAAGTGAATCGAAGACTTCGAGCGAGTCGGCATTCAGGAAACCGGCATCAATAACGCTAGTTGATACGGCCTTGAGGGCCTCTTCGAAAGAATCGAGCTGCTT
>JAWOEG010000037.1:0-3614 GCA_046482875.1 Eubacteriales bacterium
CAAAATCTACAACACCAAGTATCAGGTCCTCTTGAGTAATTATATGAACTTTCCATTTGCCTTCCCTAAGGTTTTTTTTAAAGTCTCTTTGATTGATTGCCAATCTTCTAAACTAATCAATACTGCATTATTTCCAGTGACCTCACTGATTATTTGAATCTCTTTATGATTCTTATTAACATCTTTTAAAAGTTGATAGAATTTTTTTCTTGCATTACTTGGATTTAAAGTAGTTTCAGCCATTTAAAATCCCTCCTATTTATTACTAATTAAATTATATCGTACTTATTTAGGTACGTCAATGTTTTGTTTCTTAGTTTTACTCAATTAGTATTTTACGGGAAGGCCTTTAAGTTGATACTGCTTAGGTGTTATTTTGTATTTTTCTTTAAAAATCCTTATAAAATGAGATGGACTATCATATCCTAGGTCGAAGGATACTTCTGTTACTTTGTTTTTTTGTAAAAGTTCCAATGACTCTTCAAGTTTTAAGGTGTTTAAATATTTTTGAGGGGATAAGCCCATTTCCTTTTTAAAATGTTGTGAAAAATTTGATTCGCTCATATTTATTTTTTGAGCAATGTCTTTTAAAGTTATGGTTTCTTTTATATTGTTTTTCATTATATCTGCTGCTTTTAACATTGGATTATCTTTACCTTTAATTAGACATTGAGAAGCAGAAGATATATTTAGTAAGTTGTATACTAGTTTTTGAGCATAAATATCAACTAAAAAATTATCTTGATGTCTTTTTTCAATACCTAATTCCAGTAGTTTTTTTAAATCTTCACTTATATCATTTTTGTTATTATTTAAGATTAATTCTCTAGCACTTTCTGGAGAAATATTATCTAAATCTATGTTTGATTTTTCTATAACCTGGTCTATAAGCTGATTATTCAATTCAAAAACAAGTGCTTTGGTTGGCTTATTAATTTCCATTAGTACATTACTATGAGAAGGCAGCATTAAAGATTGACTTTTGTCGTAGGTATATCGCTTATGGTCTACAGTAACTTTTTTCTCGCCTTCTAAAATGGTACATAGTCTCGGATAATTGTGAGACTGATATTTTCCTATATGATTAGCAGGGATGTCGTAGTATAGGAGCTTTACATAATCTGTCTCAAATCCATGAATATTTTCAAGACCATTCTCCAACATTGGAATCATAATATCTCCTTCTTTCTTATAAATTTATATATTGTTAAAAATAAAACAATATATTATTAAATTAATGGTACTTTTTAAAATAATCGTTAGTTTTTATATGTTAATTATACTATTATTACCTTATATACTATTATTAGCATACATTAGTATATAAAATCAGTCAACAGTGATGTTAAAATATTAACAAAAATTAAAGGAGGATTATAATGAATTTAAATTGGTTTAGAGTACCTAAAGATATTGTTTTTGGAGAGGGAGCTCTTTCGTATTTAGCAGACTTAGAAGGAAAGAAAGCCACACTAGTTACAGGTGGTAGCTCAATGAAAAGATTTGGATTTTTAGATGAAGCAAGATCCCAACTAGAAAAAGCAGGGATGGAAGTTTCTGTTGTAGATGGTGTTGAACCAAATCCATCTATTGAAACGGTTATTAGAGGTGGAAAAGAAATGCAGGAGTTTGGTCCTGATTGGATAATAGCTATCGGAGGAGGTTCTGCCTTAGACGCAGCAAAAATAATGTGGGTTTACTACGAATATCCAGATACTAAATTTGAAGATCTGGTAGCAGGAAAGTTTCCAAAATTGAGAACAAAGGCTAAATTCATAGCAGTACCTTCAACAAGTGGTACAGCATCTGAGATTACTGCTTTTTCTGTAATTACTGATACAGATAATCATATAAAATATCCACTAGTATCCTATGAAATGACACCGGATGTAGCTCTTTTAGATGCTAAAATACCAGCAAAAATGCCTGCTCATATTACTGCTAACACAGGAATGGATGTAATGGCTCATGCAGTTGAAGCTTGGGTATCTACATCAGCAACTAGCTTTACAGATCCTTTGGCATATGAGGCTATAGAATTAGTATTTGATCAGCTTCAAACAGCCTATAAAGAGCCGGATAATATTAAAGCTCGTGAAGATATGCATAATGCATCAGCACTGGCAGGGATGGCTTTCACAAATTCTTCATTAGGATTAGTTCACTCCCTTGCCCATAAAATAGGTGGAGAGTTTGGAATTACCCACGGACTGGCAAATGCTATCCTTATGCCTTATATTGTAGATTACAACAGAAAAGCTACTGATAAAGTAGAAAAGTTGGAGAAAAAATTAGGAATCGAAAATTTAACTGAAGCGTTAAAAGACTTAAATATGAAACTTAACATTCCATTAGCATTAAAGGACGTTGAAGAAGTTGAAATATCAGAAGAAAAATTTGAGAAAGTATTAGATAGAATGAGTAAGAATGCTTTTGAAGATCCATGTACTTTAACAAATCCTAGAGAATCTTCCTCTAAAGATGTAAGAAAAATTTATGAATGTGCATTTTACGGGAAATCAGCTTTAGAAATTTAGTAGTAAAAATTAACAATCTGCACTATTTTATAGTTACCACAAACTATAAAATAGTGTTTTTTTATTTTGAAACCTAAAGACTCATTTTGATTATCATATTTTTTATAGGATTGAACAATAAAACTCCCTTTGATATAATTGTTCAAAAGAGTTTTGATAGGGGGATAAAGCATGGATGAAAAAATAGTCACAACAACCTGTTCCTACGATTGTGGAGGTAGGTGTATTCTTAAAGTAAAAGTAAAAGATGGGAAAGCTGTGAATATAACCTCTGAAAATGGCAGTGGATATAAAAAACTAAGTGGTTGTATAAGAGGAAGAAATAACCTCAATAAACTTTACCATCCCGATAGACTTAAATACCCTCTAAAAAGAGTGGGACAAAGAGGTTCTGGAAAATTTGAAAGAATATCCTGGGATGAAGCCTTAGGCTTAATAAAAGAAAAAATAGAAAGAGTTACTAAGAAATACGGATCTAAATCCAAATACATACACTATTCAACCGGTCAAATGGGAGTAATGAATGAAAAAGATTTTTTTAGAAGACTTATGTGTTTTTACAGTGGAGGGTTTTTGGATTACGAAAATTCCTACAGTACCGCCTGTATTGCAAAGGCAACACCTTATACCTACGGTACGGCTCTTACCGCCAGCAGTAGAGACAACTGGCTTAAGTCAAAGCTAATAATATTAATAGGACATAATCCAGCAGAAACAGTATTCGACACTAATACTATGTACTATCTTTTAAAAACTAAAGAAAAAGGAGCTAAGATTGTAGTAATAGATCCAAGACATTCCGATACAGTAAGGGCTTTAGCAGATGAATGGATACCTATTAAACCAACTACAGATAATGCACTTTTTGATGGAATGACTTATGTGATGATAAAAGAAAACCTATATGATAAAGAGTTTGTAGATAAGTACTGTCTAGGTTTTGATGAAGACCATATGCCGGAAGGTGTACCAGAGAATAATTCTTTGAAATCATATATCTTAGGAATTTCCGATGGAGTGGAAAAAACACCTAAATGGGCAGAGAAAATAACGGGAATACCTGAAAAAATGATAATA
>JAWOEG010000074.1:0-67675 GCA_046482875.1 Eubacteriales bacterium
AATTTGTGTTTTGATAAAATATATCATGATGGTCATTTTCCAAAGGGAAGTGATATAAAGCAATATAGGCATACTGAAGTGGTAAGAGAAGAATTTATCCCTTTATCTAAAAAAAATTTAAAAGGAATAGCTTGTAGAAGCTTTGCTGAAAAGCAAACGCTATTGTATTTACTAAAAAAAATCTCAACTTCCAAATATGAAAGGTATAAATCGATTATAACATATAAGCCTGATATTGAAATGTTTTATAACAATGGAATATTTATAAAAGAGGTAAAGTATGAGGAACAATATTTTTTTATAAAACTTAATGAAAGTGCTGGAAGATATAATGCAATGCAATCAAAAGGTAATGATATTGAAGTCAACATTAATTTTGAGTGGTTAAACAATAAAAATCTAATTGTTGATAGGAAATCATATACTGCAAATATAAATTATAAAGTAACTGGGCTTATAAAATGTAAAAATGAAGCCCCCAAAGATATGAATAGAGTATTAGTAGAAGTTTTATTTGATAATTTTACAATGTATAAAAATATAATGCAAATTAATGAGATTGAATTAGTGTAATATAGTGTGTAGAATTGGTAAAATAACTAAAAAAATAAACTATTAAACAAAGATATTTATCATAAAAGTTTATTGAAAAACATTAAATCTAAATAAAGACATTTCGAACATTATTACAAGAACGTAACAAACATACAAAAATTAACCCTTTTGAATATTTATAAATCCGCCTAGATACTAGTAATGCTTAAGTATGGGCATCAAAAATTAACCCTTCTTTAACCCTTTTTCTAAATTAATCCTTAGTTTTGGATAGTAAGTTATAGTAAAATTTAGAAATTGAAGAGCTTAGATAAACGTTGGAATTTAAGTGGTTATAGAGCTTGAGAAAATGTTAAATATGGCCTAGTAAGATATAGGAAAAAGTGGGAAAAACCCCCTTTTATAATCCTCGTGTCGGTGGTTCGATTCCGCCTCTGGGCACCACTAAAGATAGTCTTATCAATAGATAGGGCTATTTTTATTTTGCCAAAATTTGATTATTTCCAAAAAAATTAAAAAAAGAACAAGACCCTAAAAATGATCTTGTTCTGTATGTATAAACATTTTTAATTTAAATAATATTAAAAAAATTAAAAATAATTAATCTTTGATAAAAAAGAAAGTATATTGGCCTGTATAGTTAATTTATTACTATATCTTACAATAAAAATGAAACATTTTTCTTTTTTTCCTTTAAAAAACAAAAATATATGATAGTATTATTTTATAAATAACTCTTACATGGTTAATATTAATCTTTTAGAAGTAATTTAAATTTTCACTGTTGAAGGAGAAAATATATGTACAAAATACAATATGCGATGATGAACCTTCCAACTTTAATATGATTCAAAAAGTAATAACAAAACATTATGAAAAAACCGATAAAAAATTGAAATATCAATATTTTATTCTGGATGAAGATTTATAATTAAGTGTTTATATGTGTTAGTCAATTCATGTATTTAAGAATACATAAATTATCGATTATTAAGGAGGCGTTAAATGAAAAACAAGTCTGAAATTTTATCTAATATTATAAGTAATTCAATCCTTATTTTTGTATATACTGTATTAGTATTAAATTTATTTACAGAAGATGTAAATAGCCATAATTTTTTTTATTTTCTATTTACCTTATTTGGATATTTTATTTTAGGAATTTTCTTACACTTTGAAAAAATAATAAAAATATTTACAAAAAAATATGAGATAGATATAAGATGGTTAAGAATTTTATTTGAATGTTTTATACCAGCAATAATTATTAACTACGTGTTTCTTACAACATTAATGATATTGCCTCCAAATTTATTGATTTTTCAGTTGTTAAATAAAGGAGCATATATAATGAACTTTTCGGCTGTTATCATTGGTCATTCATTAGTTAAAAATATATATCTTAAAGAAAAATCAATTTAAAGTGACTTGATCCTAGTTTTATCAATGCTAAATTTAAATTTAGTGGTAAATGCAACTAAAAGTGATACAAAACTAGAAGTAGTAATGAGAATAAATCTTATATATAAACATTTACGGATAGGAATGGCGATTAAACAAATGAATAATAATTAACCAAGTTTGTGAACACATTAAAAAAATTGGATCAATAGGAGGATTTAACAAATGAATAGTAGAGTAAGAAATTTACCCCAAATTGTATATATCATAATAATTATATTGTTATTAGGGGTATCCTTAGCGATAATCTTTTATTTAATTAGTAGCCCTTCAGAAAAAGTTCTTATTAATATTGTGGTAAAGAATGGCATAGAAATAAATGGTTCTGATTCGAATATAATAAATCCGACGACCGAAAGTTCTCCTGATTCGATTGCTATAGTTCTTGTTGATGAAGAAATACAACAACTAAATATTATTGAGTCCGGTTATGATATTATTGATAGAAAATATTTTGCAATAGTTGAAGTTGTATCTTACAGTGATGAATATCATCTTAATGCAAAATTAATGATGCTTTTGAAATATGATAATGGATGGAAGGTATGTGAGAAAATAGGTGTTTTGAACTCTAATTTTGATACAAAGTAGAAATGATATAATTTTTTTAATAATTAGAGCATCTAAGATAGCATTCTGATGCTCTATATTTGAATGATAAAGTTCAAAAAATAACTATTTAGTTATTTTTTTTCAAACTAAAATGTAATTGAAAAATATTTTAATTATGTTATAATTTTAACGTTATTTAAATTTTACTGAAAGGAAAACATATGAAAACACAATTAGAAAAGAAATTTGGATTAATTACTGCTATTGCAATGGTTGTAGGAATTGTAATAGGTAGTGGCGTTTTTTTTAAGGCGGAGAAGGTATTGATTGCAACCGGTGGAAATCTTAAGCTTGGTATTTTAGCATGGGTAATTGGAGGTCTGATAATGATTTCTTGTGCCTATACTTTTTCTGTTATGGCAACTAGGTATGAGTATGTAAATGGCGTGGTTGACTATGCTGAAGCCGCAGTAGGACAAAAGTATGGTTATTATGTAGGTTGGTTTATGGCTTTGATATATTATCCAACTTTAACTGCTGTACTTGCTTGGGTATCTGCAAGATATACCTGCGTACTACTTGGATTTTCAATTACAGGAGGAGAATGCATGACTATAGCTTGTTTGTATTTGGTAGGAAGCTATGCACTTAATTCCTTATCTCCAATACTGGCTGGAAAATTTCAGGTTGGTACTACAGTTATTAAGTTGATACCTCTTTTATTGATGGCTTTAGTAGGAACTATAGTAGGGATGACTAATGGTATGATAGTAGACAACTTTACTACAGTAGTCGAAGAAGTAAGTACTAAAAATGCACTTTTTACTGCGGTTGTAGCAACTGCATTTGCATATGAGGGATGGATAATAGCTACTTGTATCAATGCTGAGCTTAAGAATGCCAAGAAAAATCTTCCGAGAGCATTAGTATCAGGAACATTCATCATAATGATTGTATATATACTTTATTATGTTGGTCTTGCAGGAGCAGTTTCTAACGAAGTAATGATGGCTGGAGGACAGGCTGGAGCTAAGCTTGCATTTCAGACAATTTTTTCTAAAATTGGAGGAACTTTAATATTTGTATTTGTTATAATTTCATGCTTAGGAACTCTTAATGGTTTAATGCTTGGATGCACTAGGGGACTTTATTCAGTTTCTGCTAGAGGATATGGACCTAAGGCTAAACTTTTCGGACAAGTTGATGAAATAACAAATATGCCTACAAATTCATCCATATTTGGATTGCTTTTATGTGGAATTTGGTTGCTTTACTTTTATGGAGCTAATTTAACAGCACCCTGGTTCGGATTTTTCTCTTTTGATTCTTCTGAATTACCTATAGTAACTATTTATGCATTGTATATGCCTATATTTTTTATGATGATGAAAAAAGAAAAGGGATTAAGTACATTTAATAGATATATTATGCCTACACTATCATTGATAGGTTGCGTATTTATGATAATTGCTGCCTGGTTTTCACATGGTTGGGCAATTGTTGCTTATTTAATTATATTTGCTGTTGTTATGGTAATGGGTTATTTATTAATAGGTAAAAAATCTAAAGGAAAAATAAGAAAAGCATCTTGAGAAAGGTGTGTGGAACAAGAATTTCATTAGTTATGAAAAGCAATAAGAAAACCATCTCTGGAATATTTGAAAAATTTCTAAGAGGTGGTTTTTTGAATATTAAAGATATTATAATAAACTATTGATAATATTATTTATTATATTACAATTATTTTTGAATGATATAAATACATACTTATTTTCATGATATAATGTAAAAAAGGTTAAAAAATTAATGTTTTAAAAAAGTTAAAGAAGTAGATTTTAAATTCTTGGAAGATAGTATGTGATTAGTTTAAATTAGGGGTGGATGAAAAAGATGAATAAAGATATTACGAAGTTCAAAAAAGGTGTACAGTTTGTAGATATAGTGTCATCTGTGACTTATAATGAACTAACTGTTTGTGAGAAGTCAAGTAATGATTATTTGAATAATAAGTGTATGAAGTTTATACCTGCAAGTGGAGCTGCTACTAGGATGTTTAAAGACCTTTACAGATATTTAGATGATAAGGAAGAAACTGATTTTATATATAATTTTTTTAAAAACTTAGAAAATTTTTCATTTTATGAAGATGTTAAAAAACATATTAAAGATAATAATATTAATAAAAATAGTATAGATGGCAGAATTAAAATCATAGAGTATATATTAGATGATAATTTGTACTACGGTAGTTTACCAAAGGCTCTTATTAAAATGCATTCTTATGATTATTTTTCAACTACTCCAATAGATGAACATATATATGAAGGAGAAAGATACTTAAATGAGGATAATGTTAACCTCCATTTTACTATATCAAAAGAGCATGAAGACATCTTCAACCAATATATAGAAAAAGCATTAGAAGGAAAAGATAATATTAATATTACATATTCCCTCCAAAAAGAAGAGACAGATACATTAGCAGTAGATATGGATGATAATCCCTTTTTACGAGAAGATGGTTCTAAATTATATAGGCCTGGTGGACATGGCGCATTAATTGAAAATTTAAATGATGTTGATAGTGATATAATATTCATTAAAAATATAGATAATGTATGTCATAGAAAGTATATAAAAGAGACTGTTGACTCTAAAAAAATACTTGCTTCAGTAGGGTTTCAATTTAAAAATAATATTGATAAATATATTAGATCCTTATTATCTGGAGATTACAACTTGGATAAAATCAGAAAGTTTATAAATGAAAAATTAAACATATCATATAAAGGTGAAATAACCAAAGAAGTAGCTCTTTCTTTTTTAAATAAACCTCTTAGAGTAGCTGGTGTTGTAAAAAATCAAGGAGAACCTGGAGGAGGACCTTTTGTAGTTTATAATGGAGAATATGCTGATTTACAGATATGTGAAAAATCTGAAATTGATCTAACAAACAGTGAGAAGTTAAATATATTGAATTCTTCAGGATTTTTTAACCCTGTAGATATAGTTTGTTTTGTTAAGGATTATAAGGGGGATAAGTTTAACCTGTTAAATTTTGTAAATGAAGAAAGATATTTTATAAGCAAAAAGACCTATAAAGGAAAAGAATTAAAAGCATTGGAACATCCTGGTCTATGGAATGGCGCAATGGACAATTGGAATACACTTTTTGTAGAAGTCCCCCTAGTTACCTTCAATCCTGTAAAAAACGTTAACGATTTACTTCGTGATGCTCATAGGAATTGAGAAAATATAAATGTAAAGATAATAATTAAATCACTTTATTTTTTTAAAATTAATCTCAAATATGTAACCTTTACATCTGTATAACTTGCTTTTTCCTTAGAAATTATAAAATATTAACCCTATATTTTTTGTTTAAAAACAGATATTACGGGTATCATTATTACTGAAAGATAAAAAACAGGAGGTATATAATGAGTAACTATCATGAACCAATAGAATCATTAGATGAACATACACGGAATTGTACTAGAGCTATGAATAGTTTAAAAGAAGAGATTGAAGCAGTAGACTGGTACAATCAAAGAGTAGCTGCTACTAAGGATGAAGATTTAAAGGCAGTTTTAGAACATAATAGAGATGAGGAAATTGAACATGCTGCTATGGCCTTAGAATGGTTAAGAAGAAATATGGACGGTTGGGACGAAGAATTAAAAACCTATTTATTTACTGACGCACCGATTACAGAAGTTGAAGAAATAGGTCAATCAGAAGAGAATAATTCTTCAAAAAATAACGATTTAGGAATTGGTAAATCAAAATAAAAGTATAGCTTTATAACTTATAATAAGAAAGGAGAGTTTTTATGTTAAAAAGAAATTTAGCCCCTATTTCAGATGAAATGTGGGAAGAAATAGATAATAGAGCAAAAGAAGTAATTTCAAACTATCTATCTGGTAGAAAAATAGTAAATGTAAGTGGACCTCATGGTCTTGAAAAAAATGTTGTAACTGAGGGTAGATTAGAATCCTTAGACTGCAAGGATGATGATGTTTCTGCAGGAATATATAAAGTAAAACCTCTAGTGGAATCTAGAATAGAATTTGAATTAGATAGATGGGAAATGGATAACCTTGAAAGAGGAGCAAAGGATTTAGATTTAGGTAATCTTGAAGAAGCTGCTAAAAAAATAGCCTTGTTTGAAGAAGAAGCTATTTATAAAGGCTTTAAAAATGGAATGATTGAAGGCCTTGGTAGTTATACAAATGGAGAAAAAATGACCTTTGGTGAAGATGGAGACGAAATATTAAAATCTGTATCTAAAGCTGTTATAAAATTAAATAAAGTATTTACTAAAAAGCCTTACGCTCTAGTTGTTGGAGATGAAGGTTTTGAAAGATTAAATCAAAATTCTAAAGGATATCCATTGATGAAAAGAGTAGAAGATATAATAGGTATGGAAGTTATATATTCTCATGTAGTAGAGGGAGCTTTCTTGGTTCCTTACAATCATGAAGATTTAGAGATGACGATTGGTAGAGATTTTTCAATAGGCTATCAAAACAATGATAATAAGAAAGTTAGACTTTTTATAACTGAATCATTTACTTTTAGAATACTAGATCCAGATATAATTATTGAATTCAATTTGTAAAAAGAATATTATAAAAGAATCACTAATGAAATATCTCGAGAATTATAATAAATACTTATAATTAATCCTTGATTTAATTACAATTTCTGGTATACTTAAATAAATAATAAAAGCATTGAATAAGAGTAGTAGATATATAATTGAATTCAGAGAGAGTTGATGTTGGTGTGAATCAATATTTCAATTTATATTGAATGGACTTATGAGTGACTTCCGAAATAATAGTAGGTTTGTCCGGGTTCTCCCGTTATAGAGATAGAATATCGGATAATTAAAATCCCGTATTTGATAAGATAATCTTTTTATTAAAGATTAATATGAGGTGGCACCGAGATAATATCTCCCTCTACTTAGTGTATAACTAGGTAGAGGGTTTTTTTAATGCTCAAAGTTGAAATTATTCCCTGCAAAACTATAGGAGGAAAAAATGAAAAGAAAAGAATTTTTTGGTGATTTTGGAGGTACTTATGTGCCGGAAGGATTAAAAGTTGCATTAGAGGATTTAGCTAGTAATTTTTATAAGTATATTGATGATGAAGAATTTAAGGAAGAATTAAAATATTATCATAAACAGTATACTGGTAGACCCAGCCCATTATATTTTGCTGAGAGACTTACTGAAAAAATAGGTGGAGCAAAGATATATCTAAAACGTGAAGATTTAAATCATACTGGTGCTCATAAAATAAATAATACATTAGGACAGGTATTACTAGCTAAAAGAATGGGTAAAAAAAGGATCATTGCGGAGACTGGAGCAGGCCAGCATGGAGTAGCTACCGCAACTGTATGTGCTATGTTTGGTATGGATTGTATAGTTTATATGGGAGAAGTCGATACAGAAAGACAATCATTAAATGTGTTTAGAATGAAGTTGTTGGGAGCAGAAGTAATACCGGTTGAATCAGGTACAAGAACTTTAAAAGATGCAGTAGACGCTGCTTTAGGAGATTATATAGAGAATTACAAAGATACATTTTATCTTTTGGGTTCAGCGGTAGGTCCTCATCCATATCCACTAATGGTTAGAGAATTCCAAAGTGTAATTGGACTAGAAGCAAAAGAACAAATACTACAACAAGAAAACAGATTACCAGACTACTTAGTTGCTTGTGTAGGCGGAGGCAGTAATGCTATAGGTCTGTTTCATCCTTTTTATGAAGACAAAGATGTAAAAATAGTTGGTGTAGAACCAGCTGGTAAGGGTATAGATACTAATGAACATGCAGCATCTATTACTAAGGGAAATCCTGGTGTAATTCATGGTTTTAAATGCTATACTCTTTCAGATGAAAAAGGTGAGCCTTTGCCTGTTTATTCTATAGCTGCTGGGCTAGATTATCCTGGGGTTGGACCTGAACATTCATTTTATAAAAAATCCGGTAGAGCTGATTATAAGTATGCTACAGACGTGGAAGCTTTAGAGGCATTTGTAGAATTATCTAAAGTAGAAGGAATAATACCTGCTTTAGAAAGCTCCCATGCTGTAGCTGAAGGATGTAAATTAGCAAAACAATTGGAGAAAAATCAAATTATTATTATAAATCTTTCCGGAAGAGGAGATAAAGATGTAAATCAGGTAAAAGATATATTGGATTTGTAAAATAGAACAAAATAATTAAAAACACATAATTCTTAAATTTTGAGAATTATGTGTTTTTTGTATAAATATAAAACCAATTACGTTTTATAATAGTAGAGTATAAAAAAATATTGCCAGGTAAAACTAGCATTTATCTTATATATGTTTACATTATGGGTATATACTATTATGTAAGGTGTATATGTATACAATATATTGTTAAAATATAAACGATATATTGCATTTAAGATAGTTATAAAAGGAGTATTGATATGTTAACACCAGAACTAAAGTCGGGTATTATAAAGTCTGCAAGAGAGAGTAATGTAGAATATAAAAATTATCATATGTGTAAACTTATATCTAAAATGGAGAAAAATTTTAATGAAATTACTAAAACTTCTAATAATTTGTCTGATATAGCTTCAAAGGAAGAAAATTTAATTTTAGGTATATACTGGATTCTAGATAATTTTTACAAGGTAGAAGAAGAGTACAATAAGTTAAAAGTATCTTCAATAAAAAAAGAAAAATTATTTCTTGGTAAATTAAATAACACAGTTTTTAAAGGTTATCCTCAAGTTTACCGTGTAGCTATAGACTTAATTGAAAGTACTAAGGGGAATTTTAATGAAAACATAATTATAGATTTTTTGAAAACTTATCAAAATATTAAAATGTTTTCAATGGCGGAAATATGGTCTTTTAATACTATGCTTATCCTAGCTATTATAGAAAAGATAAATGAAGAATCAAAAGAAATACAAAAAGCACAAGAAAATAAACTTAAAGCTATTTCTATTCCTATAGAGGACCCAGAAATAGTTTTGGATAGTGTAAAAAAAGAATTTGAAGGTAACCCGACTTTGTCCCCTATTTATATTGAGAGCTTATATAAACGATTGATTAAAAATCAAAAGCTATATTCTAAAACTTTTGATTTTTTAGACGCGAAACTTAAAGAGAGAGGTACAAATTTAGAGAGTACTATAGCCCTGTCACATATTACACAATCTGTGACAGACATTTATATTGGTAATCTTTTTACTTCATTAAATAAAATATCTAAATATAATTGGAAGGTAATTTTCGAAGAGGTTTCTATTGTTGAAAATATTTTAAGAGATGATTCTTCTGGTATTTATAAAAAAATGGACTTTAACTCTAGAGATTACTATAGATCAAAACTCGAACAATTAGCAAATAAATATGACATTGAAGAAACCAAAGTAGCAACAACAGCTGTAAAATTATCAAAGAAAAATGAAGGAGCTATTAAAGAAAAACATATTGGATACTATATTGTAGGAAAAGGCAAAAAAAATTTATTGGAAAGTTTAAATTTAAAAAAGAAATTTAAATTAAAAAAAGAATATATACCTTATATTTATATATTGACTATATCTATGTTGGGGTTAACTTCTTTTGGGTTGGTTTTCCTTTATTTTAATAGTATAGGTTATAATATTGCAGCTAATGTTTTATTGACTATAGTATTAACTATACTTGTGAGTGATCTTTATATAAAACTGCTAAATAGCCTTTTGCAAAAATTCTATCCTATTCATTTTCTTCCAAAATTAGAATTCAAAAAAGATGTTCCTTCAAAATATAAAACTTTTGTTGTTATACCTACTCTTATAACTTCAGAAGAACATGTTGAAGAAATATTTAGTAAAATGGAAGAATATTATCTTGCAAATAAATCTAAAAACTTATATTTTGCTCTTCTTGGTGAATTTATGGACTCAAATAAGGAATTTGAGGATAAGGACAATATTATTATAAAAGCGGCAAAAAATAAGGTTAAAGATTTAAATATAAAGTATAGTAGCTCAATTCCCATATTTTATTATTTTCAAAGAAAACGTAAGTATAATGAAAAACAGGGCAAATGGATATGTTGGGAAAGGAAAAGAGGTTCCCTTACAGAATTTAATAATTTAATATTAGGTGATGCAAACACTTCTCATATAGTTATATCACCGGAAATCTCACAGCATATAGAGAAAATAAAATATGTTATAACCCTAGATGAAGATACTAAATTACCTATAGATTGTGGTAAAAAACTTATTGGTACTATTTCTCATCCTCTAAACGAAGCTGTTTTTGATGATGAAAAAGAAAAGATAGTTGAAGGTTTTGGAGTTATCCAACCAAATATAAGCATAGGACTAAAGTCTTCTTATGTGTCAAAGTTCACTAAAATTTATGCACGCACATCAGGAACAAGTATATATGTAGAAGGCTTATCTGATTTATACCAAGATGTTTTTAATTCTGGTATATTTTATGGTAAAGGAATTTATAATATAAAAATATTTTCAAAGATTTTAAATAAGGCCATACCTCAAAATAAAGTGCTTAGTCATGATCTTCTCGAAGGTAGTCACATTCATGTAGCCTTTGCTTCTGATATAAATCTGGTAGATACATATCCTACTAAATATACATCCTATTTATTAAGACTTCACAGGTGGATTAGAGGTGACTGGCAGTTAGTATCTTGGTTATTTCCAAGAGTAAGGGATTCTAATAATATACTTATAAAAAACCCTATTTCTCTATTAAGTAAATGGAAGATATTTGATAATTTAAGGCGGAGTTTGATTTCAATATGTTTTTATATTTTTATATTAGGAATTTTTACTTTCCTTCCTCATCCATTGTATATTTGGGTGATATTTGGATTAGTAGTTGTTTTTTTACCGGTATTTTTAGAAGCAGTGGGGAGTATTATTATAAAAAAAACATACACACCTCATGCTAAGTACAAAAAAAGAAAAAATATAAAATTTAATCTCAAAGGGTCCATAGAGCACGTTTTGTTACAGCTTATTTTTTTACCCTTCGAAGCTACGATTACCCTATCTGCTATAGTCACTTCACTATATAGAGTTTTAATATCTAAAAAGAATTTATTAGAATGGACTACGTCTACTGTTAGTGAAATGAAAAGCAAGAATAATCTTAAAGTACTTATGAAAAAAATGAAAATTATTTATATAGAAATAATAGGTTTTCTAACACTAGTATATTCTATTAAAAAGGAATTATTTTTGCCGGCATTTATAATATCTATTATATGGGCTTTGTCTCCTTATATAGTATATTTATTAGATAGAAAAGAAATAGAAAAAATTCAACCTACCAAAAAAGAGATGAGTATTGTGAGAAAAGATGCTCGTAAAATTTGGTCGTATTTTGAAGATTTCTCCAGAAAAAAAACAAATTTTTTACCTCCAGATAATTATCAAGAATATCCACCAAAAGATATAGCAGAAAGAACTTCGCCTACAAATATTGGTCTTGGATTATTAGCTATAATCTCTGCTAGAGATTTGGGTTTTTTATCTATTACCAGAGCAATTAAAAATATTAGAGAAATGCTCTTTACAGTAGATAAACTTGAAAAATGGAATGGAAATCTTTACAACTGGTATGATACTAAAACTCTTAATGTATTAAGACCTATGTATGTTTCTTCTGTTGATAGTGGAAACTATTTAGCTTACCTTATGGTACTAAAACAAAGTCTTATACAATACAAGAATATGCCTATTATTGATGATGATATAGTTCAAGGAATAAAAGAAACCTGTGAACTTGAACAAAATATAAATGATGATGTTAAAAAAATTATCGATTATTTTGGGGTTATTAAAGGAAAAACTTCTTACCAATGGATTCGTTTTTTAAAAGAGTTGAAATATAATGTAAAGAAATCATCAACTAAAACTTTATCTATGATTGATGAATTAACAGAGGAGTACTCTAAATATTTCACACTAAAACAGTATGAACAAGAAAAAGGCCTGCAGAGAAGTAGAGAATTTGTTTATACTTTGAAAGAAATAAGTAAAATTCCTATGGAATTATCTTTGCCAGAGGTCAAAGAGTATTATAGAAAGCTTCTAATGAGCATAAGACAGCATAAAAGAAATAATTCTGGAGCCTATAAGGATGTTATAGTAACAGAAAATAAAGTAAAATCAATAATTAGCAATTTAAATGAAATAATTAGAAACTTAGATCAAATGATTAGAATTGTAGATAGATTAATTGATAGTACGGCCATATACAAGCTTTACGATTTTAATAAGGATTTGTTTTCTATAGGATATGATTGTGAAAACAGCCATATGACGGATAGTTACTATGATCTCATGGCATCAGAATCAAGAACCACCAGCTTTATTGGTATAGTAACTAAGCAGGTTCCTGTTGAGAATTGGTATAAGTTAAGCAGAACCTTTACTCTATATAACAAATATCGGACACTAGCTTCTTGGTCTGGAACTATGTTTGAATATTTTATGCCGAATTTAATTATGAAAAATTATGAGTATAGTATTTTTGATGAAACGTATTATTCTGTTTTACAAGCTCAAATCGAATATGGAAAGAGCAAAAATAAACCTTGGGGAGTTTCTGAATCAGGATACTATTTCTTTGATTTAGACCTAAACTATCAATATAAAGCTTGTGGTGTTCCAAATATTGGTTTTAAAAGAGGACTAATAGATGACTATGTTGTTTCTCCTTATTCAACTTATCTTGCATTAACCTTTAATAAAGAAGCTTGTTTTAAAAATCTAAGTGCTCTTAAGGACGAAGGTGCAGAAGGACCTTACGGATTATATGAAGCTATAGATTATACCCAAGAAAGATTAGATGAAAACGAAAATAAAATGATCGTTAAAAGTTATATGGCCCATCATATGGGGATGAGTTTAATTTCTATAAACAATTTTATGAATAATAATATTATGCAGAAAAGATTTCATAAAAATCCAATTGTAAAAACTGGAGAACTTCTTTTAGAAGAAAAACTCCCGTATAAGGTTTTATTGGTAAAAGAATTAAAAGAAAAAGAAAAGAGAAATGTAGAAGTTAAATCTAAAGATTTTGGACCAATTGGATTCTATGATGAAAAATATAATACTATTCCTAAATGTCACTTAATATCAAATAAAAATTATCATGTTATGGTAACGAATAATGGTTTCACCTATAGTAAATATCAAAATAAAATGATTACAAGATTTAGAAATCATATAGACGAGAGATATTTCGGATATACTTTTTACTTTAAAAATACTGATGATAATAAGGTGTGGTCAATAGGTAGCGAACCTATCGCAGGTTCATTTGAAAAATATAAAGTAATATATTCACTAAATAAAGCAGAAATTATCAGAGAAGACAGTGATATAGATACTCACATAGAGATGTGGGTATCAGCTGAAGATAATGTTGAAATGAGGAAGATAACACTTATTAACAAAAAATATACATCTGTAAATATTGAAATAACAAGTTTTGCGGAACTTGCGATGGCAGATCAAAATGCTGATTTATCTCATCCTGCATTTAATAATCTTTTCGTATCTACTGAATATGATAAGGAAAGGGAAAGTTTAATAGCTCTTAGAAAACCTAGAGAATCTGATAAGAAAGAACTTTATGTATTTAAAACATTTTCAACTACAAGTGATGAATTTACTACTACACAATTTGAAACTAATAGAAACACTTTTATTGGAAGAGGAAGAACGCTTACAAATCCTGTAGCACTAGATAAATTTTTAGATAGTTCCCAAGGAGTTGTTTTAGAACCAATTTTAAGCTTAAGAAAAGTACTAAGGATAGAGGGTAACCAAAAGGTTGAAATCACATTTTCTATGGGAGTAGCTGAAGAAAAATCAGAGATAAATAGACTTATAAATAAATATAAAAACCCATCTATAGTAAAAGAACAACTTGAATTATCGGAAATCCAAGCACAAGTAGAGATGTCTTATTTGGACTTAGATTTTAAAGAACTTGAATTATATCAAAATATGATTTCCCAGTTGATTTATTTAAGTCCTAATAGAAGGAAATATTCAAATGAGATATTGGAAAATAATCTAGGGCAAAAGGAGCTCTGGAAATATGGAATATCAGGAGATAATCCGATTATATTGTTCAATGTTGGTTCTATGGAAGAAGAGGAAGATATATGGACACTGATTAAAGGTAAAGAATTCTGGTCATTAAAAGGTCTTGTTGTGGATTTGGTGATACTTAACAATCAAGAAGTTAGTTATTATAAAGATTTGGAAGAAGATATAAAGGATATGATAAGTGTAAAATTTGGATATAGTACTGATCCTAAAAATATAGGAGTTTATTTAATAAATAAGAATCAAATAGATGAAAGTACAAAGAATCTTTTATATGCTTCATCAAATATAGTGCTTGGTGGAAAATCCTTAACATTATGGGAGCAAGTAAAGCTTGAAGAAAAAACAAATCATAAAAATAAAAAGCGTAAATTCGAAAAATATCATAAAGTTAAAGAGGGACTAAAACAAGAGAGATATAAGTTGAAATATTTCAACGGTTATGGAGGTTTCAACGAAAAAGATTCTGAATATGTAATTCAGTACCGTGGAGACCATACAACTCCTATGCCTTGGATTAATGTTATCTCAAATGATAATTTCGGCTTTATAATATCTGAAAATGGAGGCGGCTATACTTGGTCTGAAAATAGCAACGAGAACAAACTAACTCCATGGTTAAATGATACTATTTTCAATACACCTCAAGAGGTAGTTTATGTTAAAGATGAAAAATACGGTGAACTATGGTCTCTTACACCGGAGCCTTTAGGTAATTATTTAGACTATGATATATGCCATGGCAAAGGATATACAAAATTTATAAGCAAATCATATGGATTAGAAAACTCTTTGAATATTTTTACTACATTAAAAGATTCAGTAAAAATTTACTCGGTAAAATTAAAGAATAATACCCAGGAAGTTCGTGAAATTTCTAGTTTTCTATTTGTAAACCCATTGCTTGGAAGAGACAGCGAGAAAAACAAAAAATATATAACAACAAACAAGGAAGAAGGGGATATAATTACCTTATACAATTCCTTTAATTATCAGTTTCCTAATAGAATAATGTATATAAGTAGTTCTGAAAAATTTAAATCATATACTGGTAATAAGGATGAGTTTGACTTTAAAAATCTTAAAAATATGTATAAATTCAAAAATGAAGTTGGAGGAGGATTAAATCCTTGTGGTGGAATTCAAATACAGTTAAAAGTTGAACCAAATGAAGAAAAGCAATTTATTTTTATTCTTGGACAGGAAAAAGATAAAGAGAAGCTGGAAGAAAAAGCTCTGTATTATCAAAATGTTTATAACTGTAATAAAGAGTTTATTAAAGTTAAAGATTATTGGAAAAATACATTATCAGCTGTAAAAATAAAAACTCCTGACAATAAATTAGATACACTAATAAATAGTTATCTTCCTTATCAAACATTAGCTTGTAGAATAAAAGCACGTTCAGCATTTTATCAAACGGGAGGAGCATTTGGATTTAGAGATCAAATACAGGATGCCTTAAATATGATGATTATTAATCCTGAAATTACAAAAAAACAAATTCTTTTAAATGCATGTCATCAATTCAAGGAAGGAGATGTGCTTCATTGGTGGCATCCGGGAGATGAAGAAAAAGGAGTAAGAACAAGATTTTCCGATGACTTACTATGGCTTCCATATGCTGTAGCTGAATATATGCTTAACACAGAAGATTATAAAATCTTAAACATAAAACTTCCTTATGTGACAGGGGAAACTCTAAAAGAAGACGAAAAAGAAATATATTTGACAGTTGGTATATCGGAGTATAAAGAAACATTATATGATCATTGTTTAAAAGCTATAGATCATTCACTTGAATTTGGCACTCATGGTTTACCTCTTATAAAAGGAGGAGACTGGAATGATGGAATGAATAATATTGGCATCGAGGGAAAAGGAGAGAGTGTATGGCTTGGGTGGTTTTTGTCGCAGATACTTAAAAGGTTTACTAAAATATGTCTAAAGAGAGATGATAGATTAAAAAGTATGGAGTACTTTAATTATCGAAAAGATATAATAGCTGCTATAGAAAAAAATGCCTGGGATGGTTCTTGGTACAAAAGAGCCTACTACGATGATGGAACTCCAATTGGCGCTATGATTAACTCAGAATGCAAAATAGCTTCACTAGCTCAAAGTTGGTCGGTTATATCTACCTTAGGTGATAGAAAAAGAAGTAAAAGTGCTATGGAATCTGTCCAAAATCATCTTATATTAAAAGATAAAGGTATGATACTTTTATTTACACCACCTTTTGAAAGAGATAAAAGAGATCCAGGATATATAAAGAGTTATGCAAAAGGATTAAGGGAAAATGGAGGTCAATATACTCATGCAGCTGCTTGGGTTATATACGCCTATGCTCTTTTAGGAGAGGGAACAAAAGCATATGAACTTTACGAAATGCTAAATCCTATAAATCATTCGCCCTCTTTTTTCTTAGCTAACCAGTACAAAGTAGAGCCATATGTTATGCCTGCGGATATTTACAATGTACAACCTCATATAGGTAGAGGTGGATGGACATGGTATACAGGAGCTGCAGGATGGATGTATCGAGTGTGCATAGAAGGTATCTTAGGTCTTAAAAAAAGAGGTTCAAAACTTACCATAAATCCTTCAATACCAGAATACTGGACAAATTATACTATAAAGTACAGATATAAAGAAACATTGTATATAATAAAAGTAATTAATGAGAAAAAAGTTTCCAATGGGGATATTAAATATACACTGAATGACAAAGAAGTTGAAGAGGATTTTATAGAATTAGTTAATGATAAAAATGAACATAATATAAAAGCAGAGATTCTGTAACAATCTATTTATTATCTTATCTCTTCAAACCAATCTTTCAATACTTTTTTTAAACCTTCGTGAAGAGGCTTATCAACTTCTTTTTTATACTGCTTAATTAAATTTATAATTGTTTTTTCTCCGCCATAATATCTTAAAACATGATCCATATTTTCAACTACTTTAGTTTTAATATTATCATTATTTAGTTCATCTACAGACTTTAAATCATCTGGATCAGCTTGAACATCTTTATCTCCAGTTACACATAGAACAGGTATTTTTTTAATTTCAAGTAGTTTTAGGATATCTTCATCGGTATATTGCAAATGTTCTCTTAACCATTTTGCAGGAAACTTTCTCATTTGAAACTTTATAACATCCTCATCAGTTGCTAAAGCTTTTTTATATAATTTTTCTTGTGTTTTTTTAATTTTGTTTTCAGAGTATAATAATCTTAATAATATTCCTTTTAAACCTTTGATATTTTGAATTTCTTTGTAGGCTTCCTGATTCTGCATGGATAGTGCACTTTTAATACTAACACCCGCTCCAGCTAAAAGAATCAATCCTTTAAGTTTCATTTGATCAGATGCAATGGTAGATAAAATAGCTCCTTCACTATGACCTAACAAGAATATATTTTCAATATCTATATCATCTCTATTTTTCAAATAATTGTATACATAAACAATATCATTTATTGAGTCATTAAGACCAGTTTTAACAAAATCTCCATCGCTTTTATGTAGACCTCTTTTATCATATCTAATAGTAGCATAACCTATGGAAGTAAGATATTCGGCAACTAATTTATATATATTCATATTTATTTTTTTGCTGTTTCCATCTCTATCGGAATTTCCCGTGCCAGGTACAATAATAACAACTGGATGAATATTAAGATTATTACTAGGAAGGGTAAGAGTACCAGAAATATTAAACTCCCCGTTTACAGTAATTTCTTTTTCAAAAATATTTTCCCTCATTTTAATTCTCCTCATCAATAGGCACAGAAGTTATTGAAAATTTTCTTAGCCTAGAATTTTTTTTAGGATTTATATCCATGTATTTTTTTAATAGTATAGCTATTTCTTTATTCATTTCTACGTACTCTGTATCGGTTAAGGTTAGTGGAAAACTTCTAAATCCAACTCTGTCTTCTTCTAGATTAAAATTTTCTCTGTTTAAGTAATTATTGAAATCAATTAATTGTGTCATAATATAAGTGTAAAAAATTTCATAAATTTCTTTACGATTGCCATTTTTAATTATTTCACCTATTTTATCATTAGGATTATATTTTAGTCTATAGGTTTTTTCATAGGTGCCCCTTTTTTGTTTTTTTGAATGTATTTTCAAAATTTCATTTTTTACTAAACTTTTCAAATGTCTATACAAGCTTGCCTGAGATATCTCACTTACGACCTCTTCTAAATCTTTCTTTGTTGCATATTCATTTTCCATTAGATACATAACAATTTTCATATTAGTTGGATTAAGTAATTCTTTTACTATTTTATTTTCCAAGATAATTCACCATCCTTTATATTATCATCATTTGTAATATTATCAAATATGATAATAAAAGTCAATAGATTTGAAAAGTATTTTTTAATCAGTTAAAATAATACTATAATAAGGAGGCTGAATAAAATGAAAAAAAATATATCGGGGGTTGAAATCGAAACCACAAAAGGTAATATAGTTTCACAATCTGATATTACGGCAGTTGTCAATGCAGCAAATGCTCAGCTTAGAATCGGAGGCGGAGTGGCAGGTGCAATTCATACTGCGGCAGGGCAGGGGCTATCGCGGGAATGCAGACAGTATGCTCCTATAAAGCCAGGCGAAGCAGTAATTACTGGTGGTCATAAATTACCTAATGCATATGTTATACATTGCTTAGGTCCTGTATATGGAAAAGATAAACCAGAGTCAAAACTATTAGCCCTGTGTTATGAAAATTCTTTGGCTATAGCAGATAACTACAAAATTGATTCAATAGCTTTTCCTGCAATTTCTACAGGAGCTTTTGGATTTCCTATTGAGGAAGCGGCAGAAGTTGTTTTTTCAGTTATCAAAGAAAAGATATCTAAACTTGGATATATTAAATTGATAAGATTCGTTTTGTATAGTCAGGAAACACTTGGTATTTACGAAGAATATTTAAATAAAAAGATTTAAAAAAGATATTACTATTGAATGATTGATAAGATTTAAATAATTTTACTTTAATATAAATGTAAACTACAATGTAATAAATAATGACACTGCTCTATAACAAAACACTAAATTGTAACAAAATATTAAAAATATTGATAATCATGTAACGATTTTTAGTGATATTACACCAAAATTGAACAATATACGATTAAATAGCCTTAAAATAGAATTTTTTAATGTTAAAAAATAAACCAATAATATTATGGCACAGTAATTGCAACTTTATATATGGTGGAAAGATAAATCTTATCTTTTACAAATATATATAAGGAGGATATTATGGCAAATATCGCAGATCAAGTATTTGAGTATTTTATGCCGGTAACTAATTTAATGGGGGCAGGAGCGGTTAAGCAAATTGGACCAAAAGCATCAGGATTAGGATTGAAAAAAGCTCTTATAGTATCAGACAAGGGAATGCATGAAAGAGGTGCTTTGGATGATATTCAGAAAATTTTAAAAGATTCTGGAGTTGAATCAGTTATTTTTGCTGGCTCTCAACCAAATCCAACTGATAAAAATGTACATGATGGGTTCAAAATTTATCAAGATGAAAAATGTGACTCTATAGTTTCAGTGGGCGGAGGATCTTCTCATGATTGTGGAAAAGGAATTGGTCTAGTTGCTGGAAATGGTGGACATATAAGAGATTTTGAAGGTGTTAATAAGAGTAAAAAACCTATGCCTCCTATGATAGCTATAAACACAACAGCAGGTACAGCTAGTGAAATCACTAGATTTTGTATAATAACAAACACAGAAACAAGTGTAAAAATGGCTATTGTTGACTGGAGAGTAACTCCAACAATTTCTGTTAATGACCCTGTAATGATGATGACTATGCCTAAAGGGTTAACAGCAGCAACAGGTATGGATGCATTAACTCATTCAGTTGAAGCATACATGTCAACTATTGCAACGCCGGTTACAGACTCAGCTGCTCTTATGTCTATAAAACTTATAGGTGAAAATTTAAGACAAGCAGTTGCAAATGGTCAGAATTTTGAAGCTAGAAAAAACATGGCATACGCACAATTATTAGGTGGAATGGCATTTAATAATGCAAGTTTAGGTTATGTTCATGGTATGGCACATCAACTTGGTGGTTTTTATGACCTTCCTCATGGTGTATGTAATGCTATTCTTTTACCACACGTTGAGAGATATAACCTAAATGCTAATCCTGAGAGACTTGGAGATATAGCAGAAGCACTAGGAGAAAGTGTTGTAGGATTATCAGTAAGAGATGCAGCGGATAAAGGAATAGAAGCTATAGAAAAATTATCTAAAGATATAGGTATTCCTTCCGGACTTAGCGAACTTGGAGTTAAAGAAAAAGACTTTGAAGTAATGGCTAAAAATGCTATGAAAGATGCATGTAGTGCTACGAATCCATGTACAGCTAAATTGGACGATGTAATCCAGATATTCAAAAATGCTATGTAATTAATATTAAAATAAAATATATAATTTAAAGAAGAGCTGGGGGGCTCTTCTTTTTTAGGAGATTTGAAATAAATAAATATTTAATTATTAATTTTGTTTTAAGTGGTATAATTATAGTAATAAAAAATAAAGGAGAGATTTATATGGAAATTAAACAAATAAGAGAGTTAAAAGATTTAAAAAAATACGATGTTGTCTTATTACCATTCATAAAAAATAAAGAACTTAAATTAGAGGAGACTAAAGATTTTTTTGAAAATATAAAAAACATAATGAAAAGCAGTGATTTTAAAGATAATGAAGATCAAGTTTATACCACTTCACTATTATATAATGATAATTTAAAAAAAATAGTCTTTTTAGAAATTAAAGAGGATAAAATTGATATTAAAAATATTTTTGAAGGGTTTTCCAAAGGCTTTAAAAAAACACGACAGATAAAGGGCAAAAATGTTTTAGTTCTATTAGATAATATATCTGAAAAAATTGATGATTATGATATATACGAAAAAACAGTAGAAGCTGCTTATTTATCTAACTATATTTTTGATAAATACAAAACTAAAAAAGAAACTAAGAAAATAAGGAGCCTTGATTTTCTTACTAAAATCCATGATTTTGAAAATGCATTGATAGAAGCTAAAGCAGCAAGTGATGGAACTATTTTATGTAGAGATTTAGTTAATGAGCCTCCAATGAGGTTAACCCCAGAAAAATTAGGAGAAGAGGCAGTAGAAGCAGGGAAGAGTTCAGGATTTAAGGTAACTGTATATGATAAAAAAGAAATAGAAGAATTAAAAATGAATGCTTTTCTAGCAGTGGGAAAAGGCTCTGTAAATACTCCTAAGCTCATAGTTATGGAATATAATGGCAGTGACAAGGAAGAAAAAATTGGATTAGTAGGGAAAGGGCTTACTTACGATAGTGGAGGATATTCAATAAAACCTTCTAAATCAATGAGTACTATGCAAAGCGATATGGCCGGTGCAGCAGCTGTTATTGGTGCTATGAAAATTATAGCAACTATGAATTTAAAGGTAAATATTGTAGCTGTAGTAGCTGCCTGTGAAAATAGAATTTCTCATGAAGCTTATTTGCCTGGGGATATTTTAGAATCAATGTCGGGTAAATTTATTGAAGTAAACAACACTGATGCCGAAGGAAGATTGACATTAGCAGATGCAGTAACCTATATAAAAGAAAAACATAAAGTTATAAGTATAGTTGATTTAGCAACACTTACAGGAGCTATTATAACAGCATTGGGGAAAAGAAGAGCCGGTACTTTTTCAAATAATGATGAACTCCACGAAAAAATAGAAAAAGCATCACGTATATCTGGAGAAAAGATTTGGAGATTACCTTGTGACGAAGAATTAAAAGAATCCATCAAGTCCAATGTAGCTGATATAAGAAACAGCACCCAAGGAAGTACTATTGGTGGAGGATCCATAACAGCTGCTTTGTTTATAGAAGAATTTATTGAAGATATACCTTGGGTTCACATAGATATAGCAGGTACAAGTTGGACTGATATGACCCTATCATATTCTGAAAAAGGTGGAGTAGGTTACGGGGCAAGACTTATCTATAATTATGCGAAGTTAATGGAAAATTAAAAAAAGAGAATTTACAAAAAATTCCTTGATGTAACTTAATTTAGTTCACTTAATCAAGGAATTTTTTTGTATTTAAAAAGGAAAGATATGAATTTTAAAATATTATTTTTTTTTGGTTTATTGTTAATAGATAGTACTAAAAAATTTTCTGGTATATTAAGTTTGTTAGGAAAAGTTAGTTCAATATCAAAAATATTTTTCAAATCTAAGTAGTTTAAAATTCTACCATCTTTTAATTTTCCTTTTTTAGTTAATATTTCAAAAGACATTGATCCCTTTTTTTTATTCCATTCTAAATTATAATTAAAGCTTTTAACAATGGTATCCCAGGTATTTATATTATATGTAAAAGTGTTAATCTTAATCCGATTGCTTATGATGGATATAGATTTAGTGTTAATAAAGATGTCTAAGAGATATTCTTTATAACTTATGCTTAGTTTATCTTCAAATAGTCTATAATTCATAAATAACTTAGGTAAATTTTTTATGTCTTCAAAGTTGTGCTGCCACATTAATTCAAGATACTCTTTTTTGGGATTTAGAAGGTAAGACTTATAGAGTTTAATAAAATCTTTACCTGACAACTTATCCTTTCTTCGTATATTAGAAAATTTTTCAACTGTTTTTAATTTTAAATTTTCAGTATTGAAATAAGCCTTGTTTACTCTAAAAACTCTTAGTAGATCGATTAAACATTTTTTATCCAAACATACATTAATACTATTTGTATTAGCTCTAGATTTTATGAAATTCAAATCAAAGTTATTTCCATTATAAGATATTAAATATTTATATTTTTTAATTAAATTATTGAAATTTTCTATTACTTCTTTTTCTCCATTTTTTTCTGAAAACAACTGTAATAAGTTGTATTTGTTTTTTTCGTAATATAAAACACCAATCATTACAAGCTTTGAAGTTTTCGGATTCAGACCTGTAGTTTCTATGTCAAAAAAAATACTTTCTTTAAATATTTTTTTATTAATTTGAGAGATATTTTTTATATTAGTGGATTTTATTAACATATATTTCCTTTCAAGTTTATCTTTTAATATTATAAATTTTCTGATAGAATTTCATTATGAAAAATAAACTAATCTTCACAACAATATCTTATATAATTGGTGTAATTTTGGCATACACTGAAATTATAACATTAAGTACATTAATAATAATTTTTCCTCTTATATTTCTAATTTTTTTATTATCTTTAAAAAATAGGAGTAAATCAATATATTACCTTATAATAGTATGCTTAAGTATTATTATAGGCTTTTTTATTGCAAAAAACAATTTAAACATAATACTTGATGATTACTATAACCAAATTATAACAATTGAAGGGAAAGTTATAGAAAAAGAATTGGATAATCAAAGCTTTATAATTAATATAGACAATATAAAAACAAATAGAAAATTAATTAATGAAATAGATGAAAAAGTAATATTAAATATAAATGAAAAATTTTCTTCAATAAAAGTAGGATCAAGTATAAAGGTTAAGGGTAGAATTTTAGAACCTCTTCATTCAAATAACAGATATATTTTTAATTATAAGAAATATCTGAGTAAAAACAATATTCATGGAACTATGTTTGTAGAAAAATCAGATATAGAAAGCTTGGAAGAAGAAAATATTTTATACAAGTTTAGAGAGAATATTTTGGCAAAGTCTGAAGAGTTTATAGATAATAATTCAAATAAAGATAATTCTAGAATTTTAAAGTCTGTTTTGTATGGAGATACAGGTTATTTAGATGAGAATTTTTTAACAGGAGTTAGAAAAACAGGGATAGCCCATATTTTTGCAGTTTCAGGTTTACATATTGGTATATTTATAATTGTTTTTAGTTATATTTTTAAATTCCTCAAGTTTAATTTAAGGAAAAGTCAAATTATTTTAATTGTTTTTTTATGGTATTATGCTTTTATAATAGGTTTTCCAATATCTATACTACGAGCTTTAATTTTGTTTTCTATACTAACACTTGGAAATTTAATTTATAGAAAAAATTCACCATTTAATTCTATAAGTTTAGTAGGATTGATTTTGCTTATTTATAATCCACTATGGCTTTTTGATGTAGGTTTTCAACTTTCTTTTTTTACGACTATTACTATTTACTTATATATCAACTATATAAGTCCTAAAATCGAAAAAAAATATATGAAGAAGCTTTTATTTATACCTTTTGTTCAAATTGGAATAATGCCTATTCTAGCTTATTATTTTAACTATATATCTTTGTTTAGCTTTATAGGTAATTTAATATTGGTTCCAATATTTTCTTTAATATTAAGTGTAGCTATAATAGGAGTGATCCTCAGCTTTCTTATATTACCTTTAGCTGAATTTATTTTTTGTTTTGTAAATTTTGGACTAGAAGGTTTCAGGTTGGTATTAGAGTATTTGTTTTATATTCCTTTTTTAGGAATACAGGTAGCTTCTCCTGGTATTTCTGCTTTGTTTTTATATTATACTACTTTTTGTTATATAATATTTATATCAGATTTTAAATTTTATAATGAAATTAAAAATTTTGTAACAATTTCACTAGTCTTATTTGCACTTTATTATATGTTTTTACCTATATTTGATAATTCTTTAGAGGTTTCTTTTTTAGATGTAGGGCAGGGGAATGCATCTTATATTAAATATAAGGGAAATAATATTTTTATAGATTTAGGAGGGGATATAAATTCTTCTTACAATAAAGGAGAAAAAGAGCTGCCTGAATATATTAAAAAGAGAGGGATATTTAATATAGATATGGTTTTTATTTCGCATATGCACGAAGATCATTATTGCAGTTTAGATGAAGTAAATAAAGTAAGTATAATAAGAAATATATTTGTGTACAAAAGATCAAAGGAAATACTTGGGAGTAATAAAACTAATATTGTAGAAGTTAAAAAAGGGGATAGAATAGTAATAGATGAAAATTTTAGCATTGATATACTTTGGCCTAAAGAGGGGTTTGACTCTACAGATGAAAATGAAAATTCTCTTGTTTTAATGATCAATTATATGAACAGAAAAATATTATTCACAGGAGATATTAATAATAATATAGAAGATAGAATAATAGATGATATTGAGAATATAGATTTGCTTTTAGTACCTCATCACGGAAGTAGTACTTCTTCTGGAGAGGAATTTATTAACAAAATAAAACCCCAAGTTTCAGTTTTAAGCTATGGCAAAAATTTTTACGGGATTCCTTCCTTGGATGTAATTAACAGGTATAATAAAAATAAAAGTGATTTATATTCTACCTTTAAAGATGGAGAGATATGGGCTATAATAGATAAGGATGGATATAGAATAGAAACAAAAGAAAATGAGATAGTTGATAGAATAAATTTTTTTGAAATACTTATTGGAATATTTTCTGTATATTTGATATCAACGTTTATTGTAGAAGGAGATTTTTATAATGAAAAAATCGAAAGATTATAAGAACATAATTCTTATACATGGAGATGAAATATATCTTCAAGAAAAATTTATTAAATCATTAAAGAAAAAATATTTAAATGATGAAAGCATGAGTTTCTTTAAAACAGATAAATTAGAAGAAAATATAGATAATATGATTAACTTTTTAAACACTGTTTCTTTTTCTTTAGATAGAAAAATCGGAATAGTTGAAGAATGTGATTTTTTAAGTAGTAAAGGTAAAATAAGCGATAATACAATGAAAAAGATAACAAATTATATAGAAAATAATAATCCAAACAATTATTTAGTTTTCTTTGGGAAGGGAACCAAGATAGATAAAAGAAAAAAATTATATAAATCAATAAAAAAATCAGGAGAAATAGTAGAGTATAAAAAATACAACGAGAAAGATTTGATTAATTGGATAACTAGGTATTTGGACTATTTTGATAAGAGTGTAAATTACACTAATGCAAGATGGATAGCTCATTATTCAGGATATTTAGAATATGAAAGTAAAAAAAATTTATTCGATGTAAAAAATGAGTTGGATAAAATAATAGCATATACAAAGGATAGTTATAATATATATCAAGAGGATATTGAAAAAGTTATAACTATATCCGTAGATAATAATATTTTTATATTTATTGATAGTATATTTGAAAATAAAACATCAAAGGCATATGAAATGTTTAACGATATGATGGCAAATAATATTTCGCCTCATTATATTTTTTATATGTTAGTTAGACAGATTAGAATGTTAAATCAACTAAGCACTTATAAGGAAACTAATATGAAAGATGATTATATTATGAAAAAAATGAAACTGAGAAACTTTATTTTAAAAAAATTAAATTATCAGTATAAAAGATTAGGGAATAAAAAAATAAGATATTTATCTGAAAAAGCTCAGGAAATAGAGGGAAAGGCTAAAACTGGATTGATTGATATAGGATTAGGTATTAATATTTTAATAAGCGAAGCAAATAAATAAAACCAGGAAAAATCCTGGTTTTTATTATATAGTGTTCAACTTTTTGTTTAGTGAGCTTATTTTTCTTGCTACAGTATTTTTATGAAATGTGCTTTTTGTTTCTCCTTGATTATATCTTTTCTGAATCTTCTTAAGTAAATTTTCTGCTGTTTCTTTATCATTTTGTTCAACTGCTGTGTTGAATTGCTTTATATATGTTTTTATTTCAGATTTTTTAGATTTATTAATCAAATTTTTCTTTTCAATAACTTTGATTTTCTTTTTAGCTGCTTTAATATTAGCCAAAACCTTCACCTCCTTTAATTGTATAGATAAAACTACCTAATAATTAACTATACATCTATCATGACTTATAAATTATACATTGTATGAAGAAAAAAATCAACACTAAATATTAATTTTAATGCTTCAACTTGCATTTTAAAAATATAACATGATAAACTTTTAATTAATCAAATAATTTGTTATAATATGATGATAATTTTATCGGGAGGAAGATGAATAAATTGAATGAAAGACAAAAGAAGATAAGAAATTTTTCTATAATAGCCCATATTGACCATGGAAAGTCTACATTAGCGGATAGGTTAATTGAATCCACGGGTCTTGTGACTAGTAGAGAAATGAAAGAACAAATTTTAGATAATATGGATTTGGAGCGAGAAAGAGGAATTACTATAAAACTTCAGACCATAAGATTAGTATATAAATATAAGGGAGAAGAATACTTATTAAATCTAATAGATACACCAGGACATGTTGACTTTAATTATGAGGTGTCTAGGAGTTTGGCTGCTTGTGAAGGAGCTGTACTTGTTGTTGATGCGGCTCAAGGAATTGAAGCTCAAACCTTAGCTAATGTATATTTAGCTTTAGACCAAGATTTGGAGATTATCCCTGTTATAAATAAAATTGATCTTCCTGGGGCTAGGCCTGAAGAAATAAAAAAAGAAATAGAAGATGTTATTGGATTGGATTGTGAGGATGTGCCTCTAATATCTGCCAAAGATGGAGTAAACATAGATCAAGTATTACAAGCTATAGTCAAAAAAACTCCAAGCCCAAGAGGGGATACGGAAAAAAACTTAAAATCCTTGATATTCGATTCGTATTACGATAGTTACAAAGGTGTGATTGCTTTAGTTAGAGTATTTGATGGAAGTGTAAAAAAAGGCGATATTATAAAAATTATGTCAAATAATAAGAAATTTGAAGTGACTGAAGTTGGAATAATGGTACCAAAACAATTGCCTGTAGAATCATTAGAGGCAGGTGATGTTGGATATATAGCTGCTAGTATAAAGGATGTAAGGAATTGTACAGTTGGAGACACTATAACTAATGCTAAAAATCCTACAAAAAATCCTTTGCCAGGCTATAAGAAGGTTAACTCAATGGTATACAGTGGTATTTATCCGGCTGAAGGTGAGGATTACAATAATATAAGAGATGCTTTAGAAAAGCTAAAAGTAAATGATGCAGCTCTTGTTTTTGAACCTGAAACATCGGCAGCTTTAGGCTTTGGATTTAGATGCGGATTCTTAGGTCTTTTACATATGGAGATTATTCAGGAAAGATTAGATAGGGAATTTGATTTAAATATAATAGCCACTGCACCAAGTGTTATATATAAGGTATACAAAAATAACGGTGAAATGCTGGAAATACAAAATCCTACAAATCTTCCTCCAACTCAAGAAATTGATTATATGGAAGAGCCTATAGTAAGAGCAGATATTATGACACCATCAGATTACATTGGTCCAATAATGGAACTTTGTCAAGAAAGAAGAGGAACTTATGAAAAAATGGAATATATTGAAGAAAACAGAGTGGTTCTTCATTATAAGCTGCCTTTAAATGAAATAATTTACGACTTCTTTGATGCTTTAAAGTCTAGAACTAGAGGATATGCTTCATTAGATTATGAATTAAAAGGGTATCAAAGAGCTGATTTAGATAAGCTTGATATTTTAATTAATGAAGAGATAGTAGATGCATTCTCTATAATTGTTCACAGAGATAAAGCTTATGAAAGAGGTAGAGGGATAGCTGAAAAATTAAAAGAAGTTATTCCAAGACATATGTTTACAGTACCTATACAGGCAGCTATTGGAGGAAAAATTATTGCAAGAGAAACTGTTAGAGCTTTAAGAAAAGATGTAACATCAAAATGCTATGGTGGAGATATATCAAGAAAGAAAAAACTTCTTGAAAAGCAAAAAGAAGGTAAGAAGAAAATGAGACAAATAGGTAGTGTAGAAGTACCTCAAGAAGCATTTATGGTTGTATTAAAATTTGATAAATAAAGGAACTAAAGGAAATAAATGAAAAAATTAGGTTTATATATACATATACCTTTTTGCGAAAGCAAATGTTATTATTGCGATTTTTATTCAATTACAAAATCTGATTTTCATATAAGAGAAAATTATATTAAATCTTTAATAAAAGAACTAGAATCGAATAAAAACAGATTAGACGGATGTAAATTTGATACCGTATTTATTGGAGGAGGTACTCCGTCTACTATTGATGCAAAATTATATGAGAATGTATTTAATTATTTGAGGAAAAATAATTTAATAGCCAACAATGTTGAAGTGACTATGGAAGTCAATCCTAAAAAAAGAGGATACAATTATTTGAATAATATCAAAGAAATTGGTGTAAATAGATTAAGTGTAGGAATACAAACTTTCGACAATCATATACTTAAGGTTATAGGAAGAAACCATAACAGGAAGGAAGCCCAGGATTTTTTAAGCAATGTTAACAAAGTTGATTTCCGAAATATAAGCTGTGATCTTATTTTTAATCTTCCACTTCAAAAATATGAACATATAGAAAAAGATATAGACATTTTAGAAGGATATAATTTAAAACATATATCTCTTTATTCTCTAAAGGTAAATCCGGATACTATAATGAATGATATAGTAAAAGAAGCTAAATATGGGTTAATGGATGAAGATGAAGAAAGAGAAACTTACTATAGAGTAAGAAAGTATTTGGAAAAAAATGGATATATGCAGTATGAAATTTCTAATTTTTCTAAAGTAGGATATGAAAGTCAGCATAATCTAAAATACTGGGATAGAAAGGAATACCTAGGAATAGGTGCCAGTGCCCATTCTTTTATTGGTAATAAAAGGTACAGCAATGTATCAAATGTAACTAAATATATAAAAAAAATTATATCTAATGAATCACCTATAAATTTTGAAGAATATGTAGGCAATGAAGAAGCAATCTGGGAATTTTTATTTTTAGGATTAAGAAAAATTAAAGGTATAAGCATTAAAGAACTTGAAAGAACTTTTAATATCTCTTTTTCGATATATGATGATAGGGTTGGAAATTTGGTGGAAAGTAAGTTATTAGAAATAAAAAATAATAGATTAAGATTAACTAAAAAAGGAATCGATTTATCAAATTATGTATTTATAAAGTTAAAATAACTAATAATACTTGACAAAATTACCTAAGAGTAGTATCTTATTGTCAAGGCCTTAGCACTCATCAATAAAGAGTGCTAATAGAGAGGTGATATAATGGAACTCAATAAAAGAAAAGTTCAAATATTGAAGGCTATAATTCACAGCTATATAGATGAGGGTGAGGCGATTGGTTCCCGAACTTTATCTAAAAAATACGATTTAGGGGTTAGTTCGGCTACTATAAGAAATGAAATGTCAGACTTAGAAGATCTAGGATATCTTTTAAAACCTCACACGTCTGCAGGGAGGGTACCAAGCGATAAAGCTTACAGACTTTATGTTGACAATATATTGGTAGATAAAAACAAGTCCAAACATTACAAACAAATAAAAAAGATACTACAAGGAGAAATCAATGAAATGGATATGTTTTTAAAGAATTCTACCAGAATTCTTGCTCAGTTGACAAAATATACCTCCTTTATGATAGCACCTCAGTTAAAGAAATCTAAATTAAAACATGTACAACTAGTACCTGTTTCGAGAAAAAAAGTATTAATAGTGATGATTATGCAAAATAATATAGTAAAAAATGTTTTGCTAAATCTAAAGACACCTATACCGGAAAATCAAATCAATAAAATATCAAACCTACTGAATGATAAGCTAATAGGAATTAGGCTGGATATGATAGATTTAAGTATAAAAAATAAAATAAAAGAAGAAATATATTCAATAAGAAATCAATACGAACAAAAAATAGATGGATTAATGAAGGTGCTTATAAGCAATTTAAATGAGTATAATAAGGTTGACGTATATAGCGATGGATTAAATAATATGTTAAATTTTCCAGAATATAATGATACAGAAAAAATCAGAGAGTTTCTGTCTTTTGTTGAAGATAAAGACAATATAGTTAAACTCTTGCTTAAAAATACCGATGAAGATTTAGATATTACAATAGGGCATGAAAATATTTTCGATGAAATTAGAAAATGCAGCTTAATAACAGCTACATATAAGTTTAATGGAATTACTGTAGGAAAGCTAGGAGTTTTAGGTCCGACTAGAATGGATTATAAAACGACAATACCTATAGTAAAAGCATTATCATACAATATTAATGAAATAATCGAGAAAAACTTTAAAGAACAAAGCAAGGAGTGATGATTATGGCAAAAAACAAAAAAGAGACAGAGAATGTTAGCTCAGAACAAAAAGAATTAGAAAAAAATGATCAAAAAAAAGAAAGTCAAGAAAAAGAAGAAGATAACAAAGAGTTAAATGAAAAAGAAGACTCAGAAGAAAAAAATAAACAACAAGAAGATCAAAATTTAGGTAAAGAGCCGGAAGAAAACGAGAAAAAGATTAAAGAAATAAATAATAAACTATTAAGACTTCAGGCTGATTTTCTTAATTACAAAACGAGAACAGAAAAAGAAAAAGTAAAATACTATAACGATGCAATAGAAGATTTGGTATGTGAGATGCTTCCTATAATGGATAACTTTGAAAGAGCAATGGAAAATTTAGACTCTGATGAGAATTTGTTGCAGGGTGTTGAAATGATATTAAATCAGCTAAAAAATCTTCTAAAAAAATACGGTGTCGAGGAAATAGATGCATTAGGAAAGAAATTTGACCCAAATTTACATCATGGAGTATCTACAGAAGAATGTGAAAAAGAAGAAGATATAGTAATTGAAGTATTCCAAAAAGGATACAAATTAAAAAATAAAATAATTAGACCAAGTATGGTTAAAATATCAAAATAAGGAGGAAGTAAATTATGAGCAAAGTAATAGGAATTGATTTAGGAACAACAAACTCATGTGTTGCAGTGATGGAAGGTGGAGAAGCAGCAATAATAACAAATTCCGAAGGGAAAAGAACAACACCTTCAGTAGTAGCTTTTACAAAAGATGGAGAAAGATTAGTTGGTGAAACTGCGAAAAGACAGGTGGTGACAAACCCTGATAATACGGTAGAATCAATTAAAAGACATATGGGTAGCGAACATACAGAAAAAATAAAGGGAAAAGAATATACTCCGCAGGACATATCAGCTTTTATACTACAAAAATTAAAAGCAGATGCTGAAAGTTACTTAGGAGAAAAAGTAGAAGAGGCGGTTATAACAGTACCAGCATACTTTAGCGACAGTCAAAGACAGGCAACAAAAGATGCAGGTAAGATAGCGGGATTAACAGTAAAAAGAATTATTAACGAACCTACAGCGGCTTCTTTAGCTTATGGTATAGACAAAGAAGAAGAAATGCAAACTATAATGGTATATGATTTAGGTGGTGGAACTTTTGATGTTTCTATACTTGAAATAGGAGATGGAGTATTTGAAGTTAAAGCAACTAGTGGAAATAACCATTTAGGTGGAGATGATTTTGACAAAGTATTAGTAGATTATATAGCAAAAGAGTTTAAAAATGAAAATGGAGTAGATTTAAGAACTGATAAAATGGCGCTTCAGAGATTAGATGAAGCTGCAGAAAATGCTAAAAAAGAATTATCTTCAACAATGTCAACTAATATAAATTTACCATTTATAACAGCAACTCAAGAAGGACCAAAACATTTAAATATAGATATAACAAGATCTAAATTTAATGAATTAACGAGTCATTTAGTAGATAAAACAATAGAACCTACAAAAAAAGCTTTAGCCGACGCTAAACTATCAGCAAGCGACATAGATAAGGTTATACTAGTAGGAGGTTCAACTAGAATACCAGCGGTTCAAGAAGCAGTGAAAAATATTACTCGTAAAGATCCTCATAAGGGTATAAATCCTGATGAATGCGTTGCATTAGGCGCAGCAATTCAAGGTGGAGTACTTTCAGGGGAATTCGGGAAAGATATTTTACTAGTGGATGTTACACCACTTTCCTTAGGTATAGAAACATTAGGAGGAGTTTTCACACAATTAATAGAAAGAAACACAAGAATACCTAATAAAAAAAGCCAGGTTTTCTCAACAGCTGCAGACAACCAGACAGCAGTAGATGTGCATGTATTACAAGGTGAAAGACAGATGGCAAAGGATAATATATCATTGGGTAGATTCCAACTTACTGGAATTCCACCAGCACCAAGAGGAGTTCCACAAATAGAAGTAACTTTCGATATAGATGCTAATGGTATTGTAAATGTTTATGCTAAAGACAAAGGTACAGGAAAAGAGCAAAAGATAACTATAACTGCTACTACAAATTTATCAGATGATGAAATAGATAAGAAAGTAAAAGAAGCTGAAAAATTTGCAGAAGAAGATAAGAAGAAAAAAGAAGAAATAGAAACAGTTAATAAAGCTGATAATTTGATTTATCAAACAGAAAAAAGCATGAAGGATCTAGAAGGTAAAATATCTGATGATGAAAAAGAATCTGTAAATAGTAAAAAAGATGATTTGAAAAAAGCTTTAGAAGCTAATAACATAGAAGAAATAAAAGCAAAAACTGATGAGCTAACAGAAGAGTTTAATAAGATCGCAGAGAAAATATATCAACAAGAAGCTCAAAATCAAAATGCACAACAAGCTGGTGGACAAGAAGAGGAACAAGAAGCTGAAGAAGAAGACGTTGTTGATGCGGATTATGAAGTAGTAGACGAAGATGAAGAAAAAGATGAATAAAGCTAAATCATATGATTTAGCTTTGCTTTTTAACGGTGGTGACGTAGTATGAGTAAAAGAGATTATTATGATATTCTAGGAATTAACAAAGATGCTGATCAACAGGAAATTAAAAGAGCTTTTAGAAAGTTAGCTAAAAAATATCACCCTGATCTTAATCCAGATGATGAAGGTTCAGAGGTAAAGTTTAAAGAAGTAAACGAAGCCTATGAAGTATTAAGTGATGAAGAAAAAAGAAGAAAATATGATCAATTCGGACATGCTGCCTTTGATCAAAATCAAGGATTCGGCGGTGGCGGCGGTGGAAATTACCAAGGATTTGATGATATATTTGGTGATATATTTGGAGATTTTTTCGGAGGAGGTTCTGGAAGAAGACGGTCTGGACCTAAAAAAGGACAAGATTTAAAAATTAGGCTTAATATATCCTTTGAAGAAGCTGCATTTGGCACAAAAAAAGAAATTAAAATAAACAGAATGGAATCTTGTTCTAAATGTGGTGGAAGTGGAGCAGAACCAGGAACAAGCAAGAAAACTTGTAGCACCTGCCACGGAAGTGGTAGCGTAAGAACTGTTCAGAATACGCCTTTTGGAAAATTTCAAAATGTAAGCACTTGTCCTCAATGTAATGGAACTGGAGAAATCATAGAAGAGCCATGTAGTAGCTGTGGAGGAACTGGAAAAGAAAAGAAATCAAGAAAAGTAACTATAAATATACCAGCTGGTGTTGATAATGGTTCGATCATTCCATTAAGAGGTGAAGGTAACCATGGTGAAAAAGGAGCTCCTAGCGGAGATTTATACGTATATCTAAGTGTAAAAACTCATAAAATATTCGAAAGAGATGGATACGACATTTGGTTAGAGAAGAAAATTTCCTACCCAACAGCAGCTTTAGGCAATATAATAAAAGTAGAAACTCTTGACGGAACTGTTAAATATAAAATACCTGCAGGAACTCAAACAGGGACCGTATTTAGGCTAAAAAGCAAAGGAATACAAAAACTTAGAGGATCAGGTAGAGGTGATCAATACGTAAAAGTAGTGGTTGATATACCTAGGGATCTAAATAAAAAGCAGACAGAAACAATCAAAAACTTAGCAGAAGACTTTGGTGAAAAAATAGAACCCCAAAAAAAAAGGATAATTGATAAGGTAAAAGATGCCTTTAACTAAGGAGAGTGTTTTTTTTGAAATGGATTGAAATACTTGTTAAAACCACTTCGGAATTCGAGGAAGATGTAACGAATATTTTATATGAAGCAAATATCCAAGGAATCATAATTGAAGATTTTCAAGATGTTTTAGATTTAGAAAAAAATAAAGATGATTGGGATGTTATAGACCCAAATCTTTTTAATAATTATTATGAAGGAATAATTATTAAAGGATATTTAGAAGAAGATGATGGTGTTCAAGAAAAAATTAATTTTATCAAAGAAAAAATTCATGGGTTACCCAGATATGACTTGGATATAAGAAGTACTGAAGTTAAAATAAGTACTATAGAGGAAACTGATTGGAACCTGGAGTGGAAAAAGCATTTCAAACCTTTTAAAGTAGGAAAAAATATTCTCATTAAACCATCTTGGGAAAAACTAAAAGAAGATATTAATAAGGTAGTTATTGAAATAGATCCAGGAATGGCTTTTGGAACAGGCACACATTCTACGACTCTAATGTGTATAGAAGCACTTGAAAAGTATATAGAGAAGGACTACGTCGTATATGATATAGGTACAGGTAGTGGAATTTTGGCAGTATCAGCAGGCAAACTCGGAGCAACGGCCCTAGGAATCGATATAGATGAAGACTCTGTTAGAACAGCTAAGGACAATGTTAAAATCAATAAGTGTACAGATAAAGTAAAGATAATTAAAGGTAATTTATTAAATAAAGTAATTGATAAGGCTGATATTATTATTTCAAATATTATTGCTGATGCAATAATTAATATGAGTGGTAGTTTAAATAAATTTCTTAAAGAAGGTGGGTACTTTATAGCATCAGGAATACTCCAAAACAAAGAAGATGAAGTACTAGAGGCGTTAAAAGCAAATAACTTTCAAATTTTAGAAAATAATAAAATGGATGAATGGTTATGTGTAGTTGCAAGGAAAGGGATCGATGAATAGATTTTTTGTTGATGAAATAGCTAAAGATGTTTTAGCTATAACTGGAAATGATTATAATCATGCAAAAAAAGTTTTAAGACTTGGTGAAAATGATGAAGTATATGGAGTATATAAGGAAAAAGAGTATCTTGTAAAAATTAAATTAGATGATGGAAAAAATTTATTTATTGAGATTATAAAAGAAACTAATGTTTTAAGAGAACCTGATGTGAATATTCACATATACCAATCCTTACCTAAATCAAGTAAAATGGATTATATTGTGCAAAAAAATGTTGAAATTGGAATAAATAAACTAACTCCTATTATTAGTGATAGGAGTTTAGTTAAAATTAAAAACAATAAGCAGGAAAAGAAAAAACTTAAAAGATGGAATAAAATATCAGAAGAAGCTGCAAAACAATCTATGAGAAATAAGATTCCACGTATAAAAAATATATTATCTTTTGATAATATGGTAAAAGAATTGAAGACTACTATAAAAGATGGCAATACGGAAGTAATAGTTCCTTATGAAAATGAATTAATAAAAAGTACTAAAGATATAAATTACAAAAATAAAAATTACTTAGTCGTTATTGGACCTGAAGGCGGATTTGAAAAAAAAGAAATAGATGTATTATTAGAAATAGGTGTAAAACCAATAACCTTGGGACCTAGAATACTAAGGAGCGAAACAGCTGCCTTAGTTTTAAGTACTGTAATTATGTATGAAACAGGTAATATGAGGAGAAAATTATGAATGTAGCCTTTTATACGCTAGGATGCAAAGTGAATCAATATGAAACAGAAGCGATGAAGAATCTGTTTAAAAAAAATGGATATAATATAGTTGAGGAAACTGAAAATGCTGATATATTTATTATTAACTCCTGTACAGTAACTAGTGCAAGTGATAGAAAAACTCGACAAACAATAAGAAAATTCAGAAAAAAAAATACTGAATCGATAATCATAATAACTGGGTGTTATAGTCAGAACTATGGGGAAGATTTGAAAAAAGACTTAAATATAGATATAATTATAGGTACAAAAGAAAAAAGCAAAATATTAGAAATCACAACTGACTATATAAAAAACCACATAAAACACGATAAGGTGAAAGAATTTCAAAAAAATGAAAAGTATGAGGAATTTGATATAATAGAATGGGAATCGAGAACAAGGGCTAATATTAAAATTCAAGATGGATGTGATCAGTACTGTTCATATTGTATTATACCTTATGTAAGGGGACCTAGCAGAAGTAGAGATAGAAAAGAAATTTTAAAAGAAATCGAAAATTTATCTCGAAAAAACTATAAAGAAATAATAGTTAATGGAATAAATCTTACAGCTTTAGGTAAAGACGATAACAAAGGAAACTTGGTAGATTTAACAAAGGATATTGATAAATTAGATATAGATTCAAGAATAAGATTTGGTTCGTTAGATCCTATCATTATCAATGAGGAAATGATGAAAACTATTTCTAGAAATCAAATATTTGCTGAGCATTTTCATCTGTCATTACAAAGCGGTTCTAATTCAGTTCTGAAAAGAATGAATAGGAACTACACTAAAGAAGAATTCAAAGAAAAAGTTGAAATAATAAGGAAATATATCCCTAATTGTGGAATAACTACTGATATAATAGTAGGTTTCCCTGGAGAGACAGAAGAAGAATTTAATGAAACTTATGATTTTGTTAAAAAAATAGGATTTTCAAGAATTCATGTTTTTAAATTTTCGCCGCGTGAAGGTACTAGGGCCTATAAAATGAAAAAAAAAGTAAATGGGAAAATTAAAAATAAAAGAAGTCGAAAAATGATAAAATTAGGTGAAATACTTGAGAAAAAGTTTTGTGAAAAATTCTTAGGAAAAGAAGTAGAAGTTCTGTTTGAAAAACAAGATAATGAAGGTTTTTATGAAGGTTATACAAGTAATTACTTGCATTTTAAATGTAAAAGCAAAGAAAATCTAGAAAATATGGTTAAAAAATGTTTTGTAAAAAATATTTTAGATAATAAACTTGTAGGATAGCGGAGGTGAAAAAGTGAGCGATTGTATTTTTTGTAAAATAGTAAAAGGTGAAATTCCTTGTGATAAGGTTTATGAAGATGATAAGATTTTAGTTTTTCATGACATTGAGCCGGAAGCACCAGTCCACGTTTTGATTATACCTAAGACCCATATATCAACTCTAAACGACATTAAAGAAGGAAACAGTAGGGTAATTAGCCATATATTCGAAAAAATTCCTGAGATAGCAAATGATTTAGGTGTGGATGAATCAGGATACAGAGTGGTTTCTAACTGTGGAAAAGATGCTGTTCAGACTGTAGATCATATACATTTTCACCTTTTGGCAAAACGAACTTTAAAATGGCCTCCAGGTTAAATAAAAAAATCATTGAAATTAGTAATCATATAATGTATAATTAACAAGTGTTTCAAGCAACATATTTATGTACTATGAGAGGAGGGTAGCAAATGACGGAAATTAAAGTAAGAGAAAATGAATCATTAGACAGCGCTCTCAAGAGATTTAAAAGACAATGTGCTATCACTGGCGTTCTTACAGAAGCTAGAAAAAGAGAACATTATGAGAAGCCAAGTGTAAAAAGAAAAAAGAAAGCTGAAGCAGCAAGAAGAAAACTTAAAAAGAAAAACAGATAATTGAGGTGTATATTGCATGTCTTTGAAAAAAAGACTGATGGAAGATTTAAAAACTTCCATGAAAAACAAAGATAAAATTAAAAAAAATGCTATTACCCTAATAAGATCATCTATCAAACAGCAAGAAGTAGACACCAGAAAAGACCTTAATGATGAGGATATTATAGACATAATATCAAAACAAATTAAGCAGAAGAAAAACAGTATAGAAGATTTTAAAAAAGGAAATAGAGAAGACCTAATAGACTTAACAGAAAAAGAAATATCAATATTAAAAACCTATATGCCTGAACAGCTTTCTGATGACGAATTAGAAGATATCGTGAGAAAAGCTATTGAAGAAACTAAAGCAGAAACAAAAAGAGATATCGGAAAAGTAATGAGTCAAGTGATGCCATTAGTCAAAGGGAGAGCTGACGGGAATCAAGTTAATAAGATTGTTATGAGATATTTAAATTAAAATAAGGCCCCTTTAAAGGGGTCTTAATTTAATTTAAATAAAGTAGTATAAGATTCTAGCATATGATATTATATAGATATAAATAGGGAGGCTAAATGAAAACAAAAGAAAAAATTATAAATTTAGAATCAAATAATTTATACAGAGAAATAGCAGGAAATATGGATGAAAATTTCAAAGAGATTTCAAAGGTTTATGATGTAGATATAGTTGTGAGAGAAAGTAAATTAAAACTAATAGGTAAAGACAATCAAGTAGAAACTGTTTCTAATATAATAAATGAAATGATAAAAACTATAAAAAAAGAAGGTAGTGTTAATAAACAAAAATTAAATTACCTTTTAGATTTATATATAGATAAATACGAAGGCAACTTAGATAAAGTATTAAATGACATAGTTGCTTTGACTTCTAATGGAAGAACTATAAAACCCAAAACACTAGGACAAAAACGTTATATTGATAATATCAGAAAAAACGATATAGTTTTTAGCATAGGACCTGCAGGTACTGGAAAGACTTATCTTGCTGTTGCTATGGCAGTAAATTCTTTTAGAAAAAAAGAGGTCGAAAGGATTATTTTAACGAGACCAGCTGTAGAAGCAGGTGAAAAATTAGGATTTCTTCCTGGAGATATGCAAGACAAGGTAGATCCTTATCTTAGACCTTTATATGATGCATTGTTTGATATAATGGGTCCGGATAATTATATGAATAATCTTGAAAAAGGCTTGATCGAAATTGCTCCTTTAGCATATATGCGCGGAAGAACAATAGATTCAGCATTTATAATATTAGACGAAGCTCAAAATACAACTAAAGAGCAGATGAAGATGTTTTTAACTAGATTGGGTTATGGTTCTAAAGCAATAGTAACAGGAGATGTTACCCAAGTAGATTTGCCAAGAGGTAAAAAATCAGGATTAAAACAGGTGGAAAAAATATTAAAAAATATTCCAGGGATAGGTTTTATGTACTTTGACAAAAAAGATGTAGTTAGGCACAAACTCGTACAGAACATTATAAGTGCTTATGAAAAATACGAAGGTGGTAAATTAGCTGATGGAAGTTCTCATAAATAACAGACAAAAAATAAGAGTTATAGAAAAAAAAGAAATAGGATTAATTGAAAAAGCAGTGGAAGCTTGCTTAATTGAAGAAAATAAGAACTCAAAGGTAGAGATCAGTATTTCTTTTGTTAACAACAAAGAAATTAAAGAATTAAACAAGAAATACAGAGGAAAGGATTATCCCACTGATGTTCTTTCTTTTCCACTTAATGAAGAAGTGGAAGGATTAATCATATTAGGTGATATTATAGTATCAATAGAGAAAGTTATGCAGCAATCTGAAGAGTACAATCATTCTTTTGAAAGAGAACTAACCTATTTAATTATACACGGAATGTTTCATTTGTTAGGATACGATCATTTAATTGAAGAAGATAAAAAAATAATGAGAGGTAAAGAAAAAAAAATAGTTAAAGAATTAGAATTGTTTAGATAATAGGAGATTTTATGAGAAAATTATTATATTTTATATTACTAATATTATTAATTATATCTACTTCTTGTGGGGGAGAAGGAGAAAAAATTGAAGAGCCTGAAGAACCAATACAGGAGGTACCGAAAGATGATGAGACAGAAGAGCCGGAAGATGAAGAAGAACAAGAAATAGATCCAAGGGAAGAGGCTCTTAAAGTCATAGAAGATTTACAAGATAAAGGATATATACAATCCAATTTAAACGGTAGCTATATTGATGAAGATTCCTTTAATTTGAGACCTGTAACAGTGATGTATGATAATCATCCTTATGCAAGATGGCAGGCTGGTATTGTTAAAGCAGACATAGTTTATGAATGTGAAGTCGAATTTCCATTCACAAGATATTTAGCTGTTTTTCAGGATAAAAAACCAGAACATATTGGTCCTGTTAGAAGTGCAAGACCTTATTATTTGCGATATGCATTAGAGTATGATTCTATTTATGTGCATGTAGGTGGCAGTAATGAAGCTAAGGTTAAAATACAAGATTATTATATGGCTAATGTTGACGGGTTGTACAGTGGAAATTTTTGGAGATATAACGATACCGGTAAATATATTCCAAACAATATGTATACAGACATGGAAAACATAAGAGAGGCACAGAAATCATCGGGATATAGGGTTGATGGAGATTTCGAAGGATACAAATTTAATGATATTGCAAAGCCTATAAATGATAATTTATCATTAGAAAATTGTAATGAAATAAATATTATATTTAATTCTCATTACGAAGTTAAGTTTTCGTATGATGAATACGAAGAAATTTATAATAGATATGTAAATGATGAAAAACAAATTGATGAATATTATGAAGAAGATATAGAAGCATCGAATATTATATTAATAAAAACATCAAAACAAGTATTAGATGACGTAGGAAGATTATCAATAAATACTGTTGGTGAAGGAGAAGGTGCTTATATAACCAAAGGTGAATTAGCTGACATTACTTATAAAAAGGAAAGCTATAATAGTAAGACGCATTTTTATTATGAGAACGGAGAAGAATTAGTACTGAATCCTGGTCAAACTTGGATTGAAGTTGTAACTCAGGATACATCTATAAATTATAAAGAGGAGTGATTTAATGTATAAAGAAATAATTCAGAAGGCAATAGAGGCGAGAGAAAAGGCATATGTGCCATATTCAAATTTTCTTGTTGGAGCAGCAGTAAAAACTAAAGAAGGAAAGTATTTTACCGGATGTAACATAGAATCAGCATCATTTACACCTACCATATGTGCAGAGAGAACTGCATTAGCGAAAGCGGTATCAGAAGGATATAGAGAATTTGAAGCTATAGCCGTAGTCGGAAGTTTCGAAGATTATACATACCCTTGTGGAGTTTGCAGACAGTTTATTGTAGAATTTGGAAAGAATATAAAAATTATAGTAGCAAAAAACTCAGAAGAATATAAGGTTTATAAGATTAGTGATTTGCTTCCTAGCAGTTTTGGACCGGAGGATATGAAAAATGTTTAAATCTGGATTTGTAACTATAATAGGAAGACCAAATGTAGGTAAATCGACAATTATAAATAAAATTATTGGAGAAAAAATTTCTATCATATCAGATAAACCCCAGACTACGAGGAATAAAATTCAGGCTGTATTTACTGATGAAGATAGCCAGATTATATTTATAGATACTCCTGGTATTCATAAACCTAAAAATAAATTAGGAGAGTATATGGGAGGAGAAATAGACAGTTCTTTGGAAGGTATGGATTTAGTTGTTTTCATGACTGATGAAAAAAAATCCCTTGGTCCAGGTGACAGGTATATCATTGAAAAAATAAAGGGACTTAAGACACCAGTTATTGGTCTTGTTAATAAAATAGATATACATAAGAATATTGTTAATGTAGTATCAGAACTTGTTGAAAGCGAAATATTTCACAAGGTATTCCCTATATCTGCTTCTAAAGGTATAAATTTAGAAGACTTAGTAAAGGAGATAAAAACAAATCTTCCTGAAGGACCAAAATATTATCCAGATGAGTATATTACAGATAGGCCAGAGAGATTTATAATAGCTGAACTAATAAGAGAAAAAGCTCTTAACTTTTTAATGCAGGAAGTACCCCACGGAGTAGGTGTGTATATAGATAAAATAGAAAGCAGTGAAGAAGGGAAAAGTATAAACATTAATGCTACTATAATGTGCGAAAAGAAATCACACAAAGGCATTATTATTGGCAAACAAGGTTCTATGCTTAAAAAAATAGGAACGGCATCAAGAAAGGAAATTAACAAACTATTAGGAAGCAAGACTCATTTAGATTTGTGGGTAAAAATAAAAAAAGACTGGCGCGATGATGAAAAAACTCTCAAAGAGCTGGGGTATAGAGATTGGTGATATAGTTGATTGTAAAAGATCAGATAATAATATTAAAAGAAGTTGAGTACAAAGATTATCATAAGATAATCCATGGATTCAGCAGAAAAAACGGTAAAATAAGTTTTATAGCAAGAAATGCAAGAAAAACTAGAAATAAGAATATAAGCCCATTGAAACTTTTTTCTTATGTGGATGTTATTTTATATAAGGGAAAAGGCTTACCAATTCTTAATAATTCTGAAATAATCAATAATTTTTATAAAATTAACGATAACTATAATAAGTATGTTTACGCTTGTTATATAGCTGAATTATTAAATAACATAGCTGTAGAAGAGCCTAATGAAAAAATATTTGAAATGGTTTTAAAATTTTTTGCTTTAATTGAAGAATACAAAAATATAAGTAATATTGTTACGGGATTTGAATTGAAATTAATAAGTATTCTTGGATTTAGACCTCAATTATCTTTTTGCGTGTCTTGTCATAAAAAAGCATATAAAAGTTTTAGTATTAATGAAGGTGGTCTAATATGCTCAGACTGTGAAAAAGAGGATGATTATTTGAAAAAAATAGATAATAGTGATATTAGAATCTTAAATAAAATAATAAATTCTAAATTTGAAGAAATTAGAGATATGAATATACCTATTCATATAAAAAAAATAGTTAGGAATTATTTAATGTATCATATAGACAAGTATGATTTTAAAAGTTTAAAGCTACTGGAGGATTTGTAATGGATAAAAAATTAGATATTATAGATGAAATAGTGAAAAGAACAGATACTACTTATAAAGAAGCAAAAGAAGCTTACGAAAAGGCTGATGAAGATCTTCTTAATGCGATAATTTATTTAGAAGAAAAGAAGGGCAAAAAATCTTTCAGCGATGATGATGTAATAGAAGAATTAAAAAAGATGGTTAATGAAGTAAATGCGAGTAAAATAATAGTAAAAAAGGGAGAGGAAACAGTTATAAATCTTCCAATTACTGCAGGAGCAATTGGTTTAGTTTTGGCTCCACTCTTAAGTATAGGTGGATTAACTGTAGCAATGTTATCTAAATACGAAATTACTATTATATCAAAAGAGGGTAAAAAATATAATTTAAACGAAAAATTTAAAGAATCGAAAAAGAAATATACAGAAGGTAAATAAATTGACTTTTTGAAAAATAAGTGTTAAATTATTAGTACAAAATTGCTTGATTATAAAACTGCTATGATAAAGAATAGTAATCCGTTCGATAAAAAATAGAGAGTTGGGTATAGGTGGAAGCCCAATTTTGAGAACTGACGAAGGCGCTTTTAGTGTTTATGATTTAAAGTGGGTGTTAAAACACCAAATAGGGTGGAACCGCGGAATTTAACTTTCGTCCCTATATAGGGATGGAAGTTTTTTGATTTTTTGAAAGGAGAAGAAAATGGCAAAAAAAGAAAAAGATAAACTAGACAAATTAGTGGCAATTTCAAAAAGTAGAGGAATTATATTTCCAGGATCAGAAATATATGGAGGATTAGCTAATACTTGGGATTATGGGCCAGTAGGAGTAGAGATTAAAAACAACATAAAAAAATTATGGTGGAAAAAATTTGTTCAAGAAAGTACTTTAAATGTAGGGCTTGATTCATCGATTTTAATGAATCCTAAAACTTGGGAAGCATCTGGACACTTAGATGGATTTAATGATCCTTTAATGGATTGCAAAAAGTGTAAAACAAGATACAGAGCAGATAAACTTATAGAAGATTTTATGAGAAGCCAAGATGATGAAACAATAGTAGATGGTTGGAGTAATGATAAATTAAAATCTTTTATAGAAAAAAATAATATTTCTTGTCCAAATTGTGGCAGCCAAGAGTTTACGGATATACGCGAATTTAATTTAATGTTTAAAACCTTCCAAGGTGTTACTGAAGATACTCAATCAGAGATATTTCTTCGTCCAGAGACAGCTCAAGGTATATTTGTAAACTTTAGAAATATCGCTAGAACATCTAGAAAAAAAATACCATTTGGAATTGGACAAATTGGAAAATCCTTTAGAAATGAAATAACTCCAGGTAATTTTATTTTCAGAACAAGAGAATTTGAGCAAATGGAATTGGAATTTTTCTGTGAACCTGGTGAAGATATGAAGTGGTTTAAATATTGGAAAGAGTTTTGTATAAATTGGTTATATGAACTTGATATGAACCCTGAAAACTTAAGATTTAGAGATCATGATGAGGATGAATTATCCCATTACAGCAATGCAACTTCGGATATAGAATATAAATTCCCATTTGGTTGGGGAGAACTATGGGGTATCGCAGACAGAACGGATTTTGACCTAAAACAACATCAAGAGCATTCAAACCAGGATATGCAATACACAGATCCATATAACGGTAATAAATATATACCCTACTGCATAGAGCCAGCATTAGGTGTTGATAGATTGATGTTGGCAATACTTATAGACGCTTATAAAGAAGAAAAACTTGAAAATGGTAAAGAAAGAATAGTTTTAAATTTGCATCCATCAATTTCAGCATTTAAAGCTGCGATATTCCCTCTTACAAAAAAACTGAATGACCAAGCTGAAGAAGTATTTCATGAATTATCAAAATATTTTAATGTTGACTATGATGATTCAGGAAGTATAGGTAAAAGATATAGAAGACACGACGAAATAGGTACACCTTACTGCATTACTTATGACTTTGATTCTTTAGAAGATGGGTGTGTTACAGTGAGGGATAGAGATACTATGGAACAAAAAAGAGTGAAAATTAATGAACTTAAATCCTATGTGGAAAAAAGAATAAAATTATAGCATTGGGGAAGTGATTAAAATCAAATTTTCTAAAAGACAAACTAAAATAATTGAAATAGTAAAAAAACATGAGCCTATTACAGGAGAGAATATTGCAAGAATGCTGGATTTGACAAGAGGTGCTTTGAGACCTGATTTAGCAATACTTACAATGTTACATATTTTAGAGGCTAAACCTAAAATCGGGTATTTTTATAATAAAAAAGATATCGATCTGAATAATAAATTTTTAGGTAGAGTAAAAGTTAATGATTTGAAATCACTTCCAATTGTTGTAACTAAAAATACTAAGATTTATGATGCTGCTGTTACTATGTTTGTAGAAAATGTAGGAACTATATTTGTCGTAGAAGAGGGCATACTCTTAGGTGTTATATCTAGAAAAGATCTTTTGAAAGCTTCTATTGGTGGAGGAAAACCGGCTGATATACCTGTTGGAGTCGTAATGACAAGAATGCCTAAAATAATTTACTGCAAAGATGATGAAAGTTTAATAATAATCCTAAGGAAGATAGTTAATAATGAAATTGACTGCTTACCAGTAGTTGAAGATACAAAAAAAGGATTAAAAGTTGTCGGCAGAATTTCAAAGACAAATATTATTAGTTGCTTATACGATACACTTAAATGAAAGGAGAAAAAATGCAAAATCTTAATATTTTAGCTGTATCAGATTCTATCGGAGAAACAGCCGAACAAATTTCAAGAGCTGTTCTAAGACAGTTTGAAGTAGATAATAAAAATATAATAAGGTTCCCACATGTAAATGAAAAAGATAAAATAGATAAAATTCTAGACCAAGCAGAAAAACAAAAGGCAGTTATTGTTTTTACAATTGTAATAAACGAACTTAAAAGATATATAATTGAAAAATCTAAAGAAAGAAATATAATTGCAATTGATGTTATAACGCCCTTAATGAATCCCTTAATGGAACACTTTGGACTAAAACCTAAAGAAACTCCAGGATTATTAAGGGAAATGGATGAAATGTATTATAAAAGAGTTGAGGCCATAGACTTTGCTGTAAAATATGATGATGGAAAAAGTACAAAAGGTATAAAGGAAGCAGACATAGTTTTAATAGGAATTTCTAGAACATCAAAGACTCCATTAAGTATGTATATGGCAAACAAAAACATTAAGGTTATCAATTTTCCTATAGTACCGGAAGTGGAACCACCTAAAGAAATTTTTGAAATTAAACCTAATAAAATTGTAGGATTAACAGCCAACCCAGAGCATTTGAATAGAATAAGGAAAGAGAGACTTAAAGCATTAGGTCTAAAGGATAATGCAAGTTATGCAGATTTGAATAGAATAGTTGAAGAACTAGAATATTCTGCAAAATTAATGAAAAAAATAGGATGTAAAATTATAGATATATCAAATAAAGCTATAGAGGAGACAGCAGGTATAATCTTGAATTGGTACAATGGAAATAAAAAGTAATAGAAGGTGAGATATTGAATTTAAGGGAAGAGTATGAAAAATTTGAAAACAATAGACTTTCAAAACATGGGTGTAAATCAATAAACTCTAGAGGAAGAGAAGTTGAAGAAGAAGAATGTAAAATACGAACTAAATTTCAAAGAGATAGAGATAGAATAATCCATTCAAAAGCTTTTAGAAGATTAAAACATAAGACACAGGTTTTTTTAGCTCCAGAGGGAGATCATTATAGAACAAGGCTTACTCATACGTTAGAAGTAAGTCAAATTTCCAGAACCATAGCTAGAGCATTGAAGTTAAATGAAGATTTAACAGAGGCTATTTCATTAGGTCATGATTTAGGTCATACTCCTTTTGGTCATAATGGTGAAAAAACACTAAAAGATATTACTTCTTTTGGTTTTGAACATAATATTCAAAGTTTGAGAGTTGTGGACTTACTGGAAAAGCATAAAAACCGACAAGGATTAAACCTTACCTTTGAGGTTAGGGATGGCATTCTAAACCATAGAGGAGCTGGTATTCCTATGACATTGGAAGGAAGAATAGTCAAAGTAGCAGATAGAATAGCTTACCTAAACCATGATATTGATGATGCTGTAAGAGCTGGAGTTATAAAGAATGATGATATTCCAAAGGATGTAATTGAAATCCTGGGAAAAAGTCACGGTGAAAGAATAAATAATATGGTAGTAGATATGATTGAAAAAAGCTTAGGAAAAGAATATATAATAATGAGTCCAAATGCTAAAAATGCAATGGATGATCTTAGGAGTTTTATGTTTGAAAGAATATATCTAAATGCTGAAGCAAAGAGTGAGAATTATAAGGCAGAAAAAATATTGAGAGATTTATTTTACTATTATATGGATAACCCTAATGAAATACCAAGAGATACTTTTAGTGTTGATGAAGATCGGGAAGTAAGAGTCAAGGATTATATTGCAGGAATGACAGATAGATATGCAATAAAAAAATATAAAGACATATTTATGCCACTTCCTTGGGATAAATAGTTTGACATGATGATAATATTAATATATAATATAACATCGATGTTTTCGGATAGAATGGTGATGATATGCCATACGATTTAACAGAAGAAAAATTAGAAGAAATAAAAGACGTTAATGATATAGTTGATGTAATTGGAGAATTCATAGAATTAAAAAGAACTGGGACTAACTATAAAGCTTTGTGTCCTTTTCATAATGAAAAAACACCATCTTTTGTGGTTTCTCCAGAAAAACAAATATATCATTGTTTTGGATGTGGAGAAGGAGGGGATGTCCTTTCTTTTTTGATGAAGCACAATAATTATTCCTTTATTGAAGCAGCAGAATATTTGGCAAATAAGGCAGGTATTAACCTAGAACATGTATCAAAAAAAGAGACAAAAAAGAAAGATATATTATATGAAATTAACAGAGAAGCAGGGCTCTTTTTCTACAAAAATTTATCAAAATCAAAAGAAGCCTTAGATTATTTTAGAAATAGGGGAGTAAAAACTAGAGTAATTAAAATCTTTGGATTGGGTTATGCTTTAGATAGTTGGGAAGCTTTATACAATCATTTAAAAAATAAAAATTATAAAGATGAAGACATCCTAAAAACTGGTTTAATTATAGATCGAGACAAAAGGCAGGGATATTACGATAGATTTAGAAATAGAGTTATATTTCCGATTATAGATACTAAAAAACGAATAATTGGCTTTGGAGGTAGAGTTTTAGACAACTCATTACCTAAATATTTAAATTCTCCTGATTCAGAAGTTTTTTATAAGGGAAGAAATCTTTATAATCTTAACAATGCCTTAAAGAATAAAGACATAAATTATGTTATACTGACTGAAGGATATATGGATGTTATAAAACTCTCATCATTTGGGTATAATAATACTGTAGCTTCTTTAGGGACATCATTTACCAAATATCAAGTAAACTTACTAAAAAAGTATTTTGATGAATTTTATATTGCATATGACTCAGATAAATCAGGAGTTAAGGCAGCAATAAAAGCTTTAAACCTATTTAAAAATCACAATATTAATGCAAAAGTTATTACATTTCCAGATAATATGGATCCTGATGATTACATAACTAAATACGGTAAAGTAAAATTTAAAGAAAAAATTAACAATGCTTCTGAATACTTTAGCTTTTTAGATGATTATTACTCTAATATATATGACATAAACTTGAATAAAGGAAAAGTACAGTACATAGAAAACTTTTTATATAATGTAAAGAATATTACAAACTCTATTGAAAGGGAGTTGGTAATTGAAAAAATTTCTGAGAAAACAAACATTTCAAAAGAAAACTTATTAAGTGAATACAATAAAAAATTTTCTAAGAAAAAAATAAAACAAAAACCTATTAGAAAAACAAAGGATAGAAAAAAAGAGATAAGGGATTTGGATTTAAGAAGTTATCTAGATAGACTTTTAGACTTAGCATCATATGACGACGAGCTTTTCGAATATATATTAAGTAAATACAAAGATAAATTCACAGAAATATTTGGAAATGACTTTCATATAAATTATAAGCCTAAAGAAAATTCGAATCTTACCAACGTTGAGGTATCAACTGATGAATTGGATTTTCTTGCTAATAAAATTTTGATAAAGCATAAGGAAAAGAGATTATTAGCCTTAAGAGAGAGTTTGAAAAAAAGCCCCAACAATGAAGAATTACTTTCAAAAATAAACAAAGTGTATAAAGAAATAAATATATTAAGACAAGGGGGTATCAATTAATAAATGGATAAGAAATTTGAAAAAATAAAAAATAAGTTTATTAAAAAAGGTAAAAAAGATGGTATAGTTCAATATAAAGCTATAGAGAAAGAGTTGGAAAAATTAGAAGATATTGATCCAGACTCTATCGATGAATTTTATAAAGAATTAGATGAAAATGATATTGAGATAGGTGGTCTACCTGATGATATAGATTTAACATCAGATGATGATAACGAAGACAAAGTAGAAAAAGCAAAAAAAGAATCAGCATCAGATGAAAAATTACTAAAAGGCGTGAATGTAAATGATCCAGTTAGGATGTACTTAAAAGAAATAGGTAGAGTACCTTTGCTAACTGCAGAAGAAGAAATAGAACTTGCAAAACGAATGGAACAAAACGACCTCATAGCAAAAAGTAAGCTTGCTGAAGCAAATTTGAGACTTGTTGTAAGTATTGCTAAAAGATATGTAGGAAGAGGAATGTTATTTTTGGACTTAATTCAAGAAGGAAATCTTGGTTTAATTAAAGCAGTGGAAAAATTTGATTATAGGAAAGGTTACAAATTCAGCACTTATGCTACATGGTGGATAAGACAAGCTATTACAAGAGCTATAGCAGATCAGGCCAGGACTATAAGAGTACCAGTGCATATGGTAGAGACAATTAATAAACTAATAAGAGTGAAAAGACAATTATTACAGGAATTAGGAAGAGAAGCAACTCCTGAAGAAATAGCTGAAGAAATGGATATTGAACCTGAAAAGGTAAGAGAAATTTTAAAAATTGCTCAGGAACCAGTATCCTTAGAGACTCCTATTGGAGAAGAAGAAGATAGCCACCTGGGAGATTTTATACCGGACGAAGATGTACTAGCACCATCTGATGCTGCTACATTTATATTGTTAAAAGAACAATTGGTAGATGTTTTAGATACTTTAACGGAAAGAGAACAAAAAGTGTTGAGATTAAGGTTTGGTCTAGATGATGGAAGAGCTAGGACATTAGAAGAAGTAGGAAAAGAATTTGACGTAACAAGAGAAAGAATAAGACAGATAGAAGCAAAGGCATTGAGGAAGCTAAGACATCCAAGTAGAAGCAAAAAATTGAAAGATTACTTAGAATAAAGATTCGGTTTCGAATCTTTTTCTTTTAGGAGAATTTATGAATAGTGAAAGAATGAAAAGTATAATCAACCTGATACCTAAGTCTGAAATAATTATAGATATTGGTACAGACCATGCCTATATACCGGAAGAAATTATAAACAGAAAATTAGCTAAAAAAGTAATAGCAACAGAAATAAACCAAAAACCATATTTAAAAGCTAAAAAATATATTGAAAAGAAATCTCTAGACAAATTCATAGAGATTAGAAAAGGTGATGGTCTTCATGTAATTAATTCAGAAGAAATAAAAGTTTTAATAATAGCTGGTATGGGTGGATTATTAATTAATCGTATTATAGATGAAAATAAACTTAAATTTTCATCAGGAAACACCTTAATTCTACAGCCAATGAATGCCGTTGATAAAACAAGAAAATTTTTAGAAAATAATAAATTTGAAATACTAGATGAAAATCTATGTAAGGAAGAACACCACTATTACACAGTTATAAAAGCTAAATATAATAGTAAATTTAAAGTTGAAAATGATAAAATAGACTATATAACAAATGAAATTTTATTTAAAAAAAGAAATAAATATATTGAAGAATATGCAAACAAAAAAATTAAAAAGAATAATATAATAATAAATAGTATAAAAGAGAATAGTAATGATATAGAAAAAATAATTAGATTAGAAAATGAAAATAATAAATTAGAGGAGTTGTTAAAAAAGTATGAATTTGAATTGTATAATTAAATTTTTAGATAAACTGTATCCAAAAGAATATTCTGATAGTTGGGACAACTCTGGTGGACAGATTATAAATTTTGAAAAAGATATAAAAAACATAATTATATCACTAGATATAAGTGATGAATTAATAGATTATGCTGTAAAAAACAAAGCAGATCTAATCATAAGTCATCATCCTATGTTTTTTAGGGATCTAAATCGTATAGACTTGAGTACATATAAAGGTAAAATGGTTAAAAGTATAATTAATAATGAAATTAATATTTATTCAATGCATACTAACTTTGATATGGGTACAAAAGGTATGACAGAATTGATTGCTGACAAACTTGGATTTAAAGAATTCCGCGTATTGAAAATCGAAAATACTGATAAGGGTCTTGGATATGGAGGAGTTTTAGATTTAAAGAGAGATATGACACAAGAAGAAATTATAAATCTAGTAAAAAAGAAATTTAAAATTGATAGTCTTAAATTTTTCTCCCAAAAAGAAAAAAAATACAAAAAACTGTCTTTTTGTGGTGGAAGTGGGGGAGATTTTATTAAAGATGCTGCTGAAGTATCTGACATATATTTAACAGGAGATATAAAGCATCATGATTATCAACTGGCTTATGAATTGGGTTTAGATATTATTGATATAGGACATTATAATTCTGAAGTCTATTTTATTGAATACATGAATAATTTAATAAAAAATAAAGATAGAACTTTAAATATAAAAACATTTGACAGAAACGTATTTAAGAGTATAATTAAATAAGTAAATTGGACAGTCGCATCCTTGAGATGAGGAAAGTCCGAGCTTTATAGAGCAGAGTGCTGGCTAACGGCCAGTAAGGGTGACCTTAAGGATAGTGCAACAGAGATATACCGCCTTTTAACAAGGTAAGGGTGGAAAGGTGAGGTAAGAGCTTACCAGCAGTTAGGTGACTAATTGGCTATGTAAACCCCGCTCAAAGCAAGACCAAGTAGGGAAGTGGAATGGCGGCTCGTCATATCCCGTGGTAGGTCGCATGAACTTTTTGGCAACAAAAAGTCTAGATAGATGACTGTCTAAACAGAACTCGGCTTATAGATTTACTGATTTATAATCGAAAGTATATCAATATACTTTCGATTATTTTATTTTAGTGAATAATTATATTTTTTTTCTTCCTGATAAACGGCTAAAATTAAACAAAAAAACATAACACAAGAACATATTAAGCATATGCCAATAATTTTTTGTTGAAATTGATAGCAATTATTGTTAAAATATTAATAATGGAGGTGTGTTATGAAAAAAGGAAAAAGAATATCAGATGCAGTTATTAGAAGATTACCAAAATATTATAGGTATTTAGGTGATTTAGTAAGTACGGATATTAACAGGATTTCTTCAAGTGAACTTAGTAAACTTACAGGATTTACAGCTTCACAAATCAGACAAGATCTTAACAATTTTGGTGGGTTCGGACAACAAGGGTATGGATATGATACAAAAAGGCTTCAGATAGAAATAGGTAAGATATTAGGATTAAATAAAAAATATAGGGCAATTATAGTTGGGGCAGGAAATATTGGACAGGCTATTGCTAATTATGCCAGATTCTATGAAGAGGGATTTGAAGTTTTAGCACTATTTGATAAAAATCCGAAGTTGATTGGTTTAAAAATCAGAGATATTGAAATAAAAGACATTGATGACTTAGCAGGATTTATAACAAACAATGAGATTCAATTTGGAGTGATTTGTACTCCTAAAGAAACAAGTCAAGATATGGCAGATATATTAATAGAAAATGGTATAAAAGCTATTTGGAATTTTGCACCCTTGGATATAAAGGTTCCTGAAGGAATTTCTATTGAAGACGTAAGACTTAATGAGAGTTTATATACTCTTATATATTATTATTCTAGAAACATAGAGGAAATGGAAGAATAAAATTTTGTAGTATTTTTTAGTAAAAGGCATTATAATTATTAATAATAAGAGACTTTCAATTGAAAGTCTTTTTTTATTACAGTATGGAGATGATATAGTGAAAGTAAATTATAAAAAAGACAAAATAGAGATAGAAGGCATAGTTGAGGAATTTGAGCCAAAACATATTTTTGAATGTGGGCAATGTTTTAGATGGAACTTAGAAAAAGATGGTAGTTATACAGGTGTTGTAAAAAATAGAATTCTAAATGTAAGTAAAAAAAATGATATAATAATTCTTAAAAACACAAATAAAGAAGATTTTCTAAATATATGGTTTGATTATTTTGATTTAAACAGAAATTATAAGAAAATAAAATCTGAAATACTAGATGATAAATTAAAAGATATTTTAGAATTCGGAAAAGGTATTAGAATTTTAAATCAAGATGAATGGGAAACAACAATTTCTTTTATAATATCTGCCAATAACAGAATACTTATGATAAAAAGAGTTATAGATAACTTATCAAGAAATTATGGGAAATATATTGGGATGTACAATGATAAAAAGTATTATAGTTTTCCAAGTCCAGAAAAATTAAATTCTTTAAGTGAAAATGAATTAAGGCTTATGAAAACAGGATTTAGAGCTAAATATATAAAAAACGCGGCGGAAATGGTAACAAGAAAAGAAGGGTGGCTATATAAATTAAAAGAACAATCCTATGATTGTGCATTTGAGGAAATAAAAAAAATAAAAGGAGTAGGAGACAAGGTAGGTAATTGTGTACTTTTGTTTTCTATGAATAAATACGAAGCATTTCCTGTAGATATTTGGATGAAAAGAATTATGGAGAAAGTATATAATATAAATGGAAAACCAGATGAAATAAGAAAAAAATCGGAAAAAATATTTGGCCCATATTCTGGATTTGCTCAACAGTACTTATTTTACTATGCATCGCAGGGTAAATTAAAAGAAAATAAGCGAAAATAGCCGTATATTAAAGAAAAAAGAAGTAAATGCCGGATAAAGCCTTATATGCTTCAATATAAGCTTGAATTGACGTTTGATTCAAAAGGGATATTCAAGTATTATATAGTTTGTAAGTATTAGCACTCGAATTTAATGAGTGCTAACAAAATTAAAGAAACAATGGAGGTAGAGTATGAATATTAAACCCTTAGGAGAAAGAGTCTTAATAAAGGCTGTAGAAGCTGAAGAAACAACGAAAAGCGGTATTGTGTTACCAGGTAGTGCAAAAGAAAAACCTCAAATGGCAGAAGTTGTAGCTGTCGGAGCAGGTATATTAAATGACGAAAAGAAGAAAAACGAAATAAAAAAAGGTGACAAGGTAATTTTTGCAAAGTATGCAGGTAATGAAATTAAGTTAGATGGTAAAGATTATACCATATTAAAACTTAATGAAATTTTAGCAGTAGTAGAATAAAAGAGAGAGGTGTAAATTATGTCAAAAAAAATAAAATTTGGAAGTAATTCAAGAAAAAGCATGGAAGCTGGAGTTAATAAATTAGCTGATACAGTTAAAGTTACGTTAGGACCTAAAGGAAGAAATGTAGTTTTAGAAAAATCTTTTGGTTCTCCACTTATTACTAATGATGGAGTTACAATAGCAAGAGAAATAGAGCTAAAAGACAAGTTTGAAAACTTAGGAGCACAACTAGTAAAAGAAGTAGCTACTAAGACTAATGATGTAGCAGGTGATGGTACAACAACTGCAACTCTATTAGCTCAGGCTATGATAAGAGAAGGAATTAAAAACGTAACAGCTGGCGCTAATCCAATGATGCTTAAGACAGGTATCCAAGAAGCAGTAAAGATTGCCACACAAGAATTACAAAAAGCATCTAAAAATATTCAGACTTCAGAAGATATAGAACAAGTTGCTTCTATATCAGCAACAGATTCTGAAATCGGAAAACTTATAGCTCAAGCAATGGATAGGGTAGGAAAAGATGGAGTAATAACTGTTGAAGAATCTAGAAGTATGGAAACTGAACTTGATGTAGTAGAAGGTATGCAGTTTGATAGAGGATATTTATCTCCATATATGGTAACTGATACTGATAAAATGGAAGCCAACTTAGAAGATCCATATATATTGATAACAGATAAAAAGATTACATCTATTCAAAACATATTACCTGTTCTTGAAAAAATTGTAGAACAGGGTAAGCAATTTATGATAATTGCTGAAGATATAGAAGGAGAAGCTTTAGCAACCTTGGTTGTTAATAAATTAAGAGGTACATTTAACTGCGTAGCCGTTAAAGCTCCAGGATTTGACGATAGAAGAAAAGAAATGTTGAGAGATATTGCTATACTTACAGGTGGAACTGTAATAAGTGAAGAGTTAGGATATGACTTAAAAGAAACTACTGTGGATATGCTTGGACAGGCAAAATCAGTAAAAGTCGATAAAGAAAATACTACTATAGTTGATGGATATGGAGAAGAATCAACCATAGAAGAAAGAATAAATCAAATTAAAACACAAGTTGAAGATACAACTTCTGAGTTTGATAAAGAAAAACTTCAAGAAAGATTAGCTAAATTAACAGGAGGAGTTGCAGTAATAAATGTTGGTGCAGCTACTGAAACTGAAATGAAGGAGAAAAAGCTTAGAATTGAAGATGCACTTAATGCTACAAGAGCAGCTATTGAAGAAGGAATAGTGCCAGGTGGAGGAGTTGCATTATTAAATACAGTAAAAGCTGTAGAAGAAAAGGCAAAAACCCTATTAAATGATGAAAAGACAGGTGCTTTATTAGTTAAGAGAGCATTAGAAGAACCAGTAAGACAAATAGCTACTAATGCAGGATTGGAAGGTTCTGTAATTGTAGAAAAAGTTAAAGAACATGAAAAAGGTTTTGGATTTGATGTTCTTACTGAAAAATTTGTTGATATGATAAAAGTGGGTATAGTTGACCCAACTAAGGTAACTAGATCTGCTCTTCAAAACGCTGCATCAGTTTCAGCTATGGTTCTTTCAACAGAAGCTTCAGTTGTAGATAATGACGAAGATGATGATAGTAGTGATCCAATGGGTGGTGGAATGCCCGGAGGAATGCCAGGTGGAATGCCGGGAATGATGTAGGCAAACCCTAGAGCAATGTAAATGCAGTCGGTACAGATTTAAAAATCTTATTTGTTGCCAAACTGCTGCCGAAATTTGTCAAAGAATATATCAGCCGTTTATTAGTTTATTAAACTAGTAAACGGTTTTAATTCATGTTAAATATAAAAAAATTAAATTATTAATTAATTTAAATTTTATAACTGTATATGTTATGTTATAATGATAGAGAAAAAAATCGATAAAGTAAGGAATAAATATGTATAAATACTTGGATAATATAAATTCACCAGAGGATTTAAAAAAATTAAATATAGATGAGCTAGAAATATTATGTGATGAGATTAGAGATTTTCTAATAAAAACTTTATCTAAAACAGGAGGTCACTTAGCTTCGAATTTAGGTGTAGTAGAGTTAACTGTCGCCCTGCATTATGTATATAATTCACCAGTTGATAAAATGATATGGGATGTAGGCCACCAGTCTTATATACATAAGATTCTAACAGGAAGAAAAAATTTGATTAAAACAATTAGGCAAACCGATGGATTAAGTGGTTTTATAAAAAGGTCTGAGAGTCCTCATGATATATTTGAAGCGGGGCATAGCAGCACTTCGATTTCAGCTGCCTTAGGTATAGCTAGAGCAAGAGACTTGGCAGGAGAAGATTATGAGGTTGCAGCAATAATAGGAGATGGAGCCCTAACCGGTGGTATGGCACTAGAAGCTTTAAATGATGGTGGCAAAAGAAAATCAAAGCTTACTGTGATACTAAATGAAAATGAAATGTCTATTTCTAAAAACGTAGGTGCAATTTCAAGCTACTTAAATAAATTAAGAACTACAAAATCTTATTATAAATTCAAAGAAAAAATAGAGAGTTTGTTAAGTAAAATTCCAATTATCGGAAATAAATTAATTAGATTGATCAGAAAAATAAAAGAAGGTCTTAAAACTACTATTTTAAACGGTGGAATGTTTTTTGAAGAATTAGGATATAGATACATTGGTCCTGTAGATGGTCATAATGTTACAAGTATCGTAAATGTTTTGAAAAAAATCAAGAATTCAGATACTCCTGTTTTGTTGCATGTTTGTACCACCAAGGGTAAGGGATACAAATTAGCTGAAGAAAATCCAGATATTTACCACGGAGTTGGAAATTTTGATATTAAAGAAGGTCGGAAAATTATTAAAGGGAAAAAAACATTTTCTTCGGTTTTTGGAGATAAACTAGTTGAAATAGCTAAAAAAAATAATAAAGTTGTTGCTTTAACGGCAGCTATGAAAGATGGAACTGGATTAAATAGATTTTCGGAAGAATTTCCGGAAAGATTTTTTGATGTAGGTATAGCTGAACAGCATGGTGTTACTCTAGCAGCAGGAATGGCATGTAGTGGATTAATCCCGGTTTTTGCTGTATATTCTACTTTTCTTCAAAGAGGTTATGACCAAATAATACACGATGTGGCTATGCAGAATTTACATGTGATTTTATGTTTAGATAGAGCAGGTATAGTAGGAAAGGATGGAGAAACTCATCAAGGCGTATTTGATACATCTTTTTTAACTAATATTCCTAATGTATCAGTATTTACACCAGGAAATTTTGAAGAGTTAGAGATTATAATGGATTATGCTGTAAGTAAAATGAATTCTCCCGTAGCTATAAGGTATCCAAGAGGAGGTATTAAAAATATTATTAATATTAAAAACAAAGATTTTAATCCCTTCAAAAATCAAGTTTTAAAGAAAGGAAATAGCTTGACCATATTAACTCACGGAAGACTAACTCAAGACGCTTTAAATGCAGCTAATAGGCTTCAAGATGAAGGTCTGAGTTGCGAAGTCCTATATATGAGATGTATAAATCCTATAGATTATGATTCTATAATAAATTCTTCTAATAAAACTAAAAGAGTTTTAATAATAGATGAAAGTTTAGAAGATACAAGTATAAAGAACAGAATAATATCAAAAATTCATGAAAAATCTAAAAATGTTAATATAGATTATTTAACTTTACCAAATAAATTTATAGAACATGGCACTGTTGAAGATATATTAGAAAGGTATAATTTATCTGAAAAAGGTATATATAAGAAAATTAAAGAAATAGTATAAAAATAAAATCCCTTTCTAGAGATTTTATTTTTATACTTATATTTATTTTGTTCCAAATAGTCTATCTCCAGCGTCCCCCAGACCAGGAACTATGTAGCTGTTTTTATTTAAGCCTTCATCTATTGATATAGTAAATATTTCAAGTTCAGGATGATACTTATGAACCTCATTTATGCCGTGTTCTGTAGATACCAATACCATTGCCTTAATGTGAACAGCGCCTCTTTTCTTTAACATAGTAATAGCATCTCTTAAAGAGCCGCCAGTTGCAAGCATAGGATCTGTAACTATTACTAATCTTTCGGATATATCTGATGGTAATTTACAGTAGTATTCAACAGGCTGAATTGTTTCTTCATCCCTATAAATTCCAATGTGTCCTACTTTTGCAGTAGGCATAAGATTTAGCATTCCTTCTACCATACCCATTCCAGCTCTCATTATTGGCACTATTGCTACATCAAGGCCGCTTAAAGCCTTACCTGTAGTTTTACATATAGGCGTTTCAATTAATTTGTCTTCTAAAGGCAAACTCCTTGTTACCTCATATGCCATTAGCATAGAGACTTCACTTACAAGCTGTCTAAAATCTTTAGAAGATGTATTTTTGTCTCTAAGTAATGTTAGTTTGTGTTGGATTAATGGATGTACTATTAAATTTACTTTATCACTCATTCTAAGCTCCTCTCATTTTTTCTATATATATTATTATACAATAATTAATATATGTCAATTATATGTTTACTTTTAATTTCTAAGATTATATAATCAAAGTGGTGATGGAGATATGAAAGGTATAGGATTAGATATTGTTAAGATAAGTAGAATTGAAAAATTAAAAGATAAGAAAAAATTCATAGATAAAATTTTTGATGAAAATGAAAAGAATTATATGAAAAAAAAGAAATATAGTAGCCAGACTATAGCTGGTTTTTTTGCATCTAAAGAAGCTGTTAGTAAAGCCTGGGGAACTGGAATTGGAAAAACTTCATGGAAAGATATTAAGATAAGACATGATTTGAATGGTGCACCTTATGCTATATTAAAGATACTTGATAACAGTGAAGTTTATGTTAATTTATCTATAACTCATGAAAAAAAATATGCTTCAGCTGTAGCGCTTTTAGATGATAGTAATTTTTTTTCTGACAAGGAGCCTCCAATATATATAAATAAAAGAAAGAAAGAAAGTCATAAAGGAGATTATGGAAGAGTTTCTTTAATTGGTGGAAGTTTTGGTATGTCGGGTTCTATGTATTTATCTTCTACTGCCTCTTTGAAAATGGGATCTGGTCTTGTTTATTGTTTAGTTCCTGAATCTATAGCGGATATTTTATCAATAAAACTTGACGAAGTTATTGTTCAGAGGATAAATAAAACAAAAGACTATTTTGTTGATTCTAATTTTGATGAAATTATGGAAAAAATTAAAGGATCTGATGTAATTGGTATTGGTCCTGGTCTTGGATGGGATTTACCTAGAGAAAAGTTGATTAGAAGCTTATTAAAAAATATTGAAAAACCTATAGTGTTAGATGCAGATGGATTGAACTGTATTTCTAGTGACACAGAAGTTTTAAAGAATAATAATAACCTAATAATAACTCCTCACGTAGGAGAGATGGAAAGATTATCTAAATTATCAAAAAAAGATATTTTGGATAATCCTGAAAAAACTGCAGTGGATTTTTCAAAGAAATATGAAATAACTACAGTTCTTAAAAAGTCTAATACGGTGGTAGCAAGTCCAGATGGTAATTTTTATATTAATAAAACAGGTAATCCTGGTATGGCTACAGCAGGTAGTGGAGATGTTCTTACTGGAATCATAGTAGCTTTATCTGGGCAAGGATATAGTAGTTTTGATTCAGCTAAACTTGGTGTTTTCATTCACGGTTTAGCTGGAGATATGGCAGCAAACAGGTATGGAGAACACTCTATGACAGCAAAAGATATCATAGAATATATGCCCCAAGCTATTAGTTATTGTAAAAAATAAAAGCACTTGCTAAGTGCTTTTAATAGTCAATAATTTCATAAACTCCAGTTACCATGAATATGGCATAACTATCAACATAAACCCCTCTGCCATCACTTCTAGGTATTATTAATTGGTGATTTCTTGGTATGGATTCATCTTGTTTTATATCTATACCTGAAGTAACATCAGATAAACCCCCTTGTTCGGAAGTTATAGCATATGCGGTACCTGCTCTTAGTATTATTTCTGAGCCTGATTCCAATATTATTTTCTGATTTTCAAATAATTCAACAATTTCTAAAGTGCTTGAAGAAACTTTCAATTTATTTATTTGTCCTTCTAATGATGATATAGTTTCTTCTAGTGTATGAACTTTTTCTTCTAAATTTGTTATAAGGATTCCTTGATTACTTATGTTCTCATCAATTGAAGTGTTAAATTCTTCAAAACGATAGTCAAAATAACTTAATGTTATAAGAGGGTCATCGTTTTCTGTGGTATCAGAGGAAAATCCAATAACAGGATATAGTAAAATTAAGGATATAATAAAAAATAATACAATTTTCTTTTTCAATTTTTCAACTCCTTCTAAAACAATATTAATACTATTTTAAATTATAAATTAATAAATATCAATGAAAAATATGATAGAATTTTGACTTTTGTTATGATAATATATATTTTGATATATAGTTAGGTAATAAGAAAAGCTTATAAATAATTAGTAAAATAAAAAAAAGAATTAAAAATAAATTTATGGATAGGTGTAATAATGGATAAAACATCGATTTTAGGTGTAAAAATAAATAATCAAAGATTTAAAGAAATTTTAGAGATTGCATATAAAATATTAGAAAAAAAAGAAAAAAAGACAATTTTCACACCAAATACTGAAATTGTTATGATGTGTCAAAAGGATTTGGAATTAAAGAATATAATTAATTCAGGAGGTTTGGTGACACCTGATGGTATAGGTTTGATATATGCTTCCAAAATATATAAAGCAGGACTAGAAGAAAGAGTCACAGGCTTTGACTTATCTATGAAACTACTAGAATATTCAAAGAATAAAGGATATAATGTATTTTTTTTAGGGGGCAAACCTGGAGTTGCTGAAAAAGCAAAAATAAATTTAGAAAAAAAAGGTTACCAAAACATAGTAGGGTTTCATCATGGTTATTTCTTTAATGATGATAAATACGAAGATATAGAGAGGGATATAATAAAAGATATCAATAAAAAAAATACAAATATTTTATTTGTAGGCTTGGGGTCTCCAAAACAGGAAAAATGGATTGATAAAAATAGTAATAAACTTAGTTCGAATATTATAATAGGTAATGGAGGAACTATAGATGTTTTAGCGGGAGAGGTTAATAGAGCACCTAGTATTTATCGAAAATTAGGTTTGGAATGGCTATACAGACTAATCCAAGATCCAAAAAGGATAAAAAGACAAATTTCTATACCTGAATTCCTGATAAAAGTTATATTTAGCAAAAATAGTGTAAAAAATTTATAAAAATATGTTTAAAAAAAATCTAAAAACCTGTAAAATAGTAATAAGAACATAACTGACAAGAAGGAGAACAAATGATCGATTTCAAAGACGTATCGAAAATTTATAAAAATAAATTTACAGCGGTTGAAAATATAAACCTAAAGATTGATGAAGGAAGTTTTTCCTTTATTATAGGAAAAAGTGGAGCTGGAAAAACTACCCTGATAAGATTACTAATAAAAGAAGTAGAACCTACAAATGGGCAGATAATATTTAATGGAGAAGATGTTACAAATCTAACTAATAGGATGATACCAATACATAGACGAAAGATAGGAGTTATATTTCAAGATTTTAGACTTTTAGAAAACAAAACGGTATACGAAAATATAGCATTTGCAATGGAAGTAGTAGGTCACAACGCAAGAACAATAAGAAGAGAAATTCCTACGGTTTTAAGTATGGTAGGGCTTAGTGATAAAGCAAATAATTACCCAAACGAACTAGCAGGCGGAGAACAACAAAGAATTGCTATAGCAAGGGCTGTAGCTAATAAGCCAATGGTTATTATAGCTGATGAGCCTACAGGAAACTTGGATCCAGAAACCTCTTATGAAATAATGAAGATATTTAAAGAAATTAACAAAAGAGGTACTACCCTCATTATGGCTACTCATGATAGAGCTATAGTAGACGAAATGAAAAAAAGAGTTATAGAGCTTAAAAATGGAAAAATCATAAGAGACACTAGAGAGGGAGAGTACTATAATGTTTTCTAGAATTTTAAAAAATACTTTTAAGCAAGGGTTTCAAGGTATTCTTAGAAATAGGACAATGAGTCTAGCTTCCATAGGTTCTGTAGCATCAGTACTTATAATTTTAGGTATGATATTACTACTTATTCTTAACATAAACACCTTAACTCTAACTGCTCAAGAAAAATTTGATGAGATATATGTTTATCTCGAAGATGATATAGGAGATCAAAGGATAGAAGAAATAGGAAATGATATAAAAGAAATGGAAGGAGTCCTATCAGTTGTTTATCAGTCTAAAGATTATGCCTTAAATAAGATGAAGGAAGACTGGGGCGAGGATGGAGATTTGCTTGACGGATTTACTAAAAATCCTCTTCCAAACACATATGTTATTCAACTTGAAGATATAACATACTCGGAAGAAGTTCTGGTTAGCATAGAAAACATCTATGGTATAGAAGAAATTAAATACTACAAAGATGCTATTGATATGTTGATAAATACTTCTAATTATGTCCAAATAATTGGTACAGCACTTATTATAATTCTTCTTTTAATAAGTATTTTTATTATTCAAAATACAATCAAAATAACTGTAGCTTCAAGAAGGACAGAAATAAGGTTAATGCAGTATATAGGAGCTTCAAATGGTTATGTAAGAGGGCCTTTTATACTTGAGGGGTTGCTATTAGGTCTACTAGGTTCTATTATAGCTACTATAGTAGTATTAAACGCTTATGATTATTTAGTAGGTTATGGTAACCAAAAATTAGCACCATTGTTGTCGTTTCATTTTATACCAGCAACCTCAATTTCGACAGATATTTTGATAATATTTGTGACTATAGGTATTGGCATAGGTATCTTAGGTAGTATAGTATCGTTAAAAAAATTCTTAAATGTCTAGGAGGTTAAAATGAGAAAGTTAAGGTTTTTATTAATAGTTATAACTGGTGTTTGTATTTTTACAGTTTCAGCAGGTGCCTCTAAAATTGATGATTTGAAAAATAACTTAGAATATACCGAACAGCAGAGAAAAAGCATCCTAGAAAAATTAGATCAAGAAAAGCAAGCTAAAAATTCTGTAGCTCAGGAAATTAACAAACTAGATAGTGAAATAAAAAATATAAATTCAGAAATTAATCAGTTAAGTTCTAATATTGAGGAAATGAATAATAATATTTCCGAATGTCAAAATAATATCCAGGAGATTGAAAAGAAAATAAACCTTAAAACAGAATTGTTAGAAAAAAGAGTACGTGTTATGTATAAAAAGGGTGGTTCTTTAGGATATGTTGAGGTTTTATTTGAAGCAGAAGATCTAAGCGACTTTCTTACAAGGTTAGATATGATACAAAAAATAGTTGATAACGATGTGGAACTTTTGAGTGGATTAGAAAACGAAAACAATCAACTAAATATGTTAAAAGCAGAGTTGGAAAGTGAAAAGAGTAATCTTTCAGCTGCTTTAAATGAGGTTGAAAGCAAGAAGAATGATATAGTTGTTGTAAGTAGAAGCAAAGAAGATTATATGCGAAGTTTACAAGGTAAAATACAAGAACTTGAAGCTCAGGAAGATAGGTTGTTAGCAGATTCTAAAAGATTAGAAGACGAAATAAATAGAGCACAGTTGGAGATGGAATATGCTGGGGGAGTAATGGCTTGGCCATCTCCGGGATACTATAGGATAACATCACCCTATGGTATGAGAATGCACCCTATTTATGGGTATTCAAAAATGCATACAGGAGTAGATATAGGTGTAGCTATGAACCAAAATATAGTAGCAGCTAATGATGGAGTAGTCCAGTATGCCGGATGGTACGGAGCTTATGGAAATATTGTAATAGTTGATCACGGTGGAGGTATTTCAACTCTTTCCGCACATAATACTAGTGTTTTGGTTTCAAAGGGACAGAGTGTAACTAAGGGTCAAATCATATCAAAGTCTGGGACTACTGGTTTATCAACTGGCCCACATTTACATTTTGAAGTAAGGATTAATGGTAATCATACTAATCCAATGACTTATATAAAATAATAATTGACAAATATTTTATATCTGATATACTTAAGTAGTTAATAAAGTAGAAGTATCCGCTTCTCACCTTTCGGCAAAAGTCAGTAAGGTTAATATTTGCAAAATCAATTTACTTTGGTTGAGTATGTTTAGAAGATGGCGGATATAGCTGTCTTTTTTTATTATATTTAGGAGGTGTAATTATTAAAGAACTTAAGATTAATGAAGAAATTCGTGAAAGAAAAGTAAGGGTAATAGACCAAGAAGGTGAACAATTGGGTATTTTACCGATTGAAGAAGCCCAAAAATTAGCTATAGAAAAAGGTTTGGACCTAGCTGAAGTGGCTCCAAATGGAAAACCACCTGTTTGTAGAATAATGGATTATGGTAAATTCAGATACGAACAGCAGAAAAAAGAGAAAGAAGCAAAGAAAAAGCAGCAGGTGATTAAAGTAAAAGAAATAAGACTTTCCCCAAAAATAGAAGACCATGATTTAGGATACAAAGCAAAGCATGCTATTGAATTTTTAAAAAATGGAGATAGAGTGAAAGTTTCTGTGAGATTTAGAGGAAGAGAAATGGGTCATAAAAACATGGGTAGAGAAGTTTTAGAAAAATTTGCTAAAGAAACCGAAGAGTATTCTATCATTGATAAAAAACCTAAAATGGAAGGCAGACAAATGATTATGTTTTTAAGTGCAAAATCGGATAATTAAAGGAGGACTAGAAATGCCTAAATTAAAAACTAAAAGATCAGCAGCTAAAAGATTTAATAAAACAGCTACTGGTAAAATTAAAAGAGCAAAAGCTTATAAAGGACACAATACAGGAAAAAAATCTTCAAAAAGAGTTAGAAATTTAAGAAAAAATACTTTAGTATCTGATGGAGATAAAAAAAGAGTGGAAAAGTTAATACCATACAAATAGTGAGGAGGATCATAAATGGCTAGAATTAAAAGAGGTTTAAATGCAAAGAAAAACCACAAAAAAGTATTAAAATTAGCAAAAGGGTACTATGGAGCAAAAAGCAATCAGTTTAAAATGGCAAACCAAGCAGTAATGAAGTCCTTATCCTATGCGTATACTGGAAGAAAACTGAGAAAAAGAGATTTAAGAAGATTATGGATTACTAGAATAAATGCAGCCGCTAGAATACACGGAATGTCTTACAGTAGATTTATAAATGCACTAAAGAAAAACGATATTGAAATAAACAGAAAAATGCTTTCAGAAATGGCTGTAAACGACCCAGAAGGTTTTAAAACTTTAGTAGAATCTGTAAAGTAAATTTTTTTAAAGACTGTCAAAGACAGTCTTTTTTCTTTTAAATTAAATAATAAGATGCTATAATAATGAGTGAATATTTAGGAGGGTTTTATGAATAATCCGAATAAAAGTTATGATAGTTTAAAACTGAATCCTTCCCACTTTTTGATACTATGGTTTGGAATAACAATATTAACTGGAGCGACTCTTTTGAACCTTCCTTTTGCATCTATTGATGGAAATAGCATAGGTTTTATAGATGCTCTTTTTACATCAGCATCGGCAGTTTGTGTTACAGGACTAATAGTAGTTAATACAGCAGCTCACTGGACATTGTTTGGTAAAATAGTTATTTTATTACTTATTCAAATTGGTGGACTAGGGATTATGACTATGGCAACTTTAATAGCATTTCTTTTAGGAAGAAGAATTACTTTAAAAGATAGACTGCTAATAAGAGAAGAATTAAATGCTACGACCTTACAAGGCATAGTACTTTTAACTAAAAGAGTTTTGTTGATGACAATAGGTATAGAGGCAATAGGGGCTTTATTTTTATCCTTCTCTTTTACTAAAGACATGGGTATGATAAAGGGGATATGGTATTCTATTTTTCATGCTGTGTCTGCGTTTTGTAATGCAGGATTCGATATTACTGGT
>JAWOEG010000107.1:0-39134 GCA_046482875.1 Eubacteriales bacterium
GGGGTTTATGCTTTTCCACAGGGGCTACATATCGTTAGAAAACAGTATTCTCTAAAAGAACCATAATCTTTTCCTCATATCTTCAGGTGTTTCTACTAAAAGACTTTCTCTTTCTTCTATTACCCCACCTATAAAATACGGCAATCCGCAGTTTGCAAAAGATATATACTCTCCTTTTTCAAACATTATAATTTCAGCATTTTCGTCATTTCTTCTCAATCTTGCCGCTGCACTTGCTCCACCAGCTACTCCACCTACTATTAAAACTCTATTTGACATATCAGTCTCCTTTATTTTTTCTCAATAATTTTAGAATTTCCACTACTTTTTTATCAATTATTTTATAATTTATTTCAGTACCATTTCTTTCTCCTCTTATTATACCCATAGTCCTTAGCTTACCTACATGTTGAGAAACTGTAGACTGTGGTTCGTCTAAGCAGCTTTGCATTTGAGAAACTGTTCCTTCCTTCTGTTCTATTAAATTATACAGGATACACAACCTGGAAGGATGTCCCAAAACCTTAAATAATTCGGCACTATCTTCAAGAAAATAATCTTCAAATTTTAATTTCTCCATTATAATCCTCTTTTCTTTATTGTTATATCTATATATTACGTTATTTAGATATATAAGTCAAGATAATATTTTAACACTTTATTATACATTGCTTTTTTAAAGTCTCTGTGCAAAATTATTCTTGACATATAATAATCTTAGGAATATAATTCCATTGAAGAGGGAGTAACTATCTTTCAAAGAATCTAAGTCGTCATTACGGAAATTTTTCCCGGTTTAGATGGCATTTTATGCTAAGTGAGACTCTGCAATTTACTTAATAAATTTTTGTTGAGTAAATTGTGGAGTTTTTTATTTACTGAAAGGAGATTTGAAATGGATGCAATTTTACATAATTTTTTATTAAATTTACCTACAATAATTTTACTCATAATAGGGGCTTTTTCCTTATTTACATTAAGTAAAGGAGCAGATATACTTGTAAATCAGGCTGTTGGCTTATCTATTAGATGGGGTGTTCCTAAAATTATAATAGGAGCTACTATAGTTTCTCTTGGTACCACACTACCAGAAGCTTCAGTATCTGTACTTGCAGCAATAAACGGAAACCCGGATTTAGCTTTAGGAAATGCTGTAGGTTCAATAATCGCAGATACTGGGTTAATTATAGGATTATCTTCACTTATTGGAAAACTTCCTCTTGATAAAGGAACAATAGATAAACAGGGAAGGATACAATATTTAGCAGGTGTACTCCTGGTTCTAGTTAGTCTTCCTTTTATATCTTCCGGTCCTGATGGGAATATATCTCAAGCTGTGGGAATTATGTTCTTAGTACTGTTAGCGTCTTATATATATTATTCTATAAAACTTGCAAAAAATACTCCTGGTGAAGAAATAACCTTAGATGAAGTTCCAGAAAATCCTGAGGAAAAACCCATTATCGTACAGGTTCTAATGCTTGTTTTAGGAATAACTCTTGTCATTATTTCTTCAAAAGTTCTAATACCTACAGTAGAAATTGGAGCTATAAGGATTGGAATTCCTCAAAGCATTATTGCTGCTACCCTAGTAGCCTTTGGAACAAGTTTACCAGAACTTATTACAGCTGTAACTGCCGTTAGAAAAGGCCATGGCGAACTCGCTATAGGCAATGTAATAGGTGCAGATATTTTGAACGTACTATTTGTTGTAGGTGGAGCTGCTGCAGCTACTAGCCAAGGACTTTCAGTACCTCAAAACTTTTATAAACTCCAATTTCCAACTATGCTTATAATACTTTTTGCTTTTAGATACTTTTCTAAAAAAGGCTCAGATATAGATAAAAAAGAAGGAATATTTTTACTCGGAATGTATATAGTATATATAATCCTTAATTACACTTGGATATAAATAAATTATTTCCCCCCTTGACACAATTAAATATTTGATATAACATAAAGAAAATTTAAAATCTTTGATCAAGAGGAGTAGCTTATAAATATTATTCTTAGAGAATCGATGTTGCTGGGAATTCGATAATAGTATTTTTAGTGAATGGACTTGTGAGATGCAAGGAGAATAGTAGTATCTGATGCCGGTTTTCCCCGTTATAGGAATATGATATCGATTGATTTCTGTATCTGAAGCTGAGGTTTTTATACCTAATTTGGGTGGCACCGCGGAAAGTTAAGCTTTTCGTCCCTTCGTGGACGAAGAGCTTTTTTGATTTTTTGAAAGGAGGAGTAAAAATGTTATGAAATCTAAAGTTTAAGTTTGAGAATAAAATAAATTTTATAAAAAAATTAAAAACAAAAAAATGGAGGTTTCAAAATGGAAAAAAATATGGATTTAAGAAAAAATTTAGTAACAGCTTTACTTCTTGCAATAGGATTTATATTAAGGAATTTTATACCTATAGGTATAGGTAGTATGAAAGCTGACATAATGTTGGGAATAATATTTGTGTGTATATTAATAAATCCAACAGTTAAAAATACAATGCTTACAGGATTTTTGGCAGGAATAATTACAGCTATGACTACTGCATTTCCAGGTGGTCAAGTAGCTAATTTAGTAGATAAGTTTTTTACCGCCTTTTTAATATTAGGAATAATAAAAGTATTTGGTAAAAATAGTTATAAAATACCTGTATTGGCTGTAATAGGATTTATCGGGACTGTTTTTAGTGGATCTGTATTTCTACTTACTGCTTTAGCTTTAGTAGGATTACCTGTAGGTTTCAATGTTCTTTTAGCTACTGTAGTATTACCTACTGCAGTTATAAACACACCTGTTACAATTCTTTTGTACAAATTAATAACTAAGTCTATTAGTGCTACTAATTTATCAAATCTATACAAGAAAAAAGCAGCTTAAACATCCTACAACCAAAATCCAGGAGTTTTAACCCGCTTTAAATAAACTAAAAAATAGATGGGCTGTAAATAATACAGCTCATCTATCTATTTTACTTGAAACTAGGCTACTGTGTTTAAGTATAAATATGAAACTTCATCAACTGTCTGGATTCTTCCTTCTACAGGAGAACCTTCAGTTCCGTATTCTTTTATGTATTCAATCAATATTTCATCAAGTCCAGGATAAAGAGCTGTTAATTCATTGTCTCCAAACATTGTGTAGTCGTCTCCACCTGCTGCTAAAAAGTCGTTTGTTGCTAATGAATAAGTAGCTTCCATATCTAATTCTTCACCCTTTACCATCACTTCTACTACTCTACTTCCAACTTCCTGACTAGGATCTATAACTACATTCATACCAGAAATATGCGGGAAAGCCCCTAAACTTTCAGGATATGCACTGTAACCATGCTCAAGAGCTTCTTTTAATTCAGCTCCTGTTACGTCTATAGTCACTACGTAGTTTCCAAATGGTAGTACAGTAATTACATCTCCTACTGTAATATCACCAATTTGTATTGAATCTCTTATTCCTCCTCCATTCGTAAGAGCTACATCTGCTCCAGTAAAGTCTAACATAGAATCAGTAATAAGATTTCCTAGATTAGTTTCTCCCGTTCTAGCAAATTCTCTAGCTCCTTCTAATTTTATCTCTGTAGTACCAACTACTTCTTCAGTAATTAAGTCATTCGCTTCTTTGATTTCTTCTACAATTGCAACTACATCAGAATCAGCCTCTAATGCTTCTCCTTCTTCCTTACTGATAAGTTTTGCTGTAATAGATGATACTTTTCCGTCTTTAACCAATATATCCACGTGTCCTACATTTTTATCGTATTCGCCTGCTTGAACTATCATAGTTCCTTCAACCATTTTTCCTTCTTCTAAGGCATGGTGACTGTGTCCATCTACTATTAAGTCAATTCCATCCACATTTTCAGCTATTAAATCACTTCTTTCCGTACTACTTGGATCCATTCCTAAATGAGAAAGTGCAACTATTACATCTGTCTTGCTCTCAAGTTCTGCAACCATTAATTTAGCTATAATTACTGAATCAAAGAATTCCAATCCCTCTGTGTTTTTAGGATGAGATTTGAATTTTGTCTCAGGAGTTGCCAATCCAAATATACCTACTTTAACTCCACCTACATCTTTAATTACATACTCAGGTAAAAAGTTTTCATAGTTTTCACTGTATACATTTGCTGCTAGTATAGGAAAATCAGCCATATCTGATAATTCTAAAAGTCTTTCTTTACCATAGTTAAAGTCGTGATTTCCTGCTGCCATAGCATCGTATCCTATTTCATTAAATATTTTTATTATGCTTTCACCTTCAACTAAGGTTGCTATAGTTTGACCATGTAAAGCATCTCCAGCATCTAATACTAGAGTATTAGGGTTTGCTGCTTTTACATTATTTACAATTGTTGCTACTTTGTCAAGTCCCATACCATCATATTTGCCCGCTTCTACTCTAGCATGAGTATCGTTGGTATGAACAATTGAAACCATAACTTCTTCTGTTGCAGGTTCTTCTACTTCTGCTCCCGGTATCTTTAGTACATCACCAGGGTAAATAAGGTTTTTGTTTTCGATGTCGTTTAATTCTACCAATTGGTCAACTGTTACTCCATAATCTTCAGCAATCTTCCACAGTACATCTCCACTCTGAACATTATAACTTTCAGCAAATGCAGGCATAACCATAGTAGAAATTACCAAAACAAATGTTAATACAAAAATTAAAATTTTCTTGTTTTTCATATGAACCTCCCTTATATATTTTGATTCCTATTACATTAATATTATACCACATTTTAAGAATTTTATAACGAAAAGCCTGTTAATTATTCGTTAATAATTAACAGGCTTTTCTTTTTGTTTTTAATTAAAAATTATTTTACTACAAAAGTTCATCTTTCACTTCCTTAAAGGCTTTAAGGGCAAAGTCTAAATCCTCTCTTGAATGCCCTGCAGATATTTGCGTTCTTATTCTTGCTTGACCTTTAGGTACAACCGGAAAATAAAAACCTATTACATATACACCTTTTTCAAGTAATCGGTCTGCCATTTTTTGAGAAAGAACTGCATCTCCAAGCATTATAGGCACTATAGGATGTTCTCCTTCTATTATTTCAAAACCAAGTTTCTTGATATTTTCTCTGAAATATTTTGTATTATCTTCTAGCTTATCTCTATATTTAGTATCTTTCATAAGCATATTCAGAACAGTTAATGAAGCGGCTGTTATAGCTGGAGATAATGTATTCGAGAATAAATAGGGTCTAGATCTCTGTCTTAACAAGTCTACTATCTCTTTTCTTCCACTTGTATATCCTCCACTAGCACCACCTAAAGCTTTCCCAAGAGTTCCTGTAATTATATCAACCCTCTCCATTACATTTCTATACTCGTGAGTACCTCTTCCTTTTTCTCCTACAAAACCTACAGCATGGGAATCATCAACCATTACCAATGCATTGTACTTGTCTGCTAAATCACATATTCCTCCTAAATCTGCAATTATTCCGTCCATTGAGAAAACACCATCAGTAGCAATAAGTTTTATTCTTGCTCCATCTTCATCTGCTTTTTTAAGTTGTTCTTCTAAGCTTTTCATATTATTGTTCTTATATCTATATCTCATTGCTTTACTTAACCTAACACCGTCTATTATACTTGCATGATTAAGTTCATCGCTTATTATAGCATCGTTTTTTGTAGTTATAGTTTCAAATAATCCACCGTTAGCATCATAACAAGAAGAATATAGAATAGTATCCTCTGTTTTCAAAAATTCTGATAACTTATTTTCCAACTGTTTATGTATGTTTTGAGTACCGCATATAAATCTAACCGATGATAACCCGTATCCCCAATTATCATAGCTTTTCTTAGCAGACTCTCTTACCTCTTTATTGTTTGAAAGTCCTAAATAATTATTAGCACACATATTTAATACTCCATCTACCATAGTAGTATCTATTCTATTACTTTGAGGTGTAGTAATAATTCTTTCTTCTTTCCAAAGTCCACTTTCTTTAATTTCTTCCAACTCTTTTTTGTAAATATTTTTGCTGTTTTTATACATAGAAACCTCCTTAAATTTGTAATATAATTAAATCCAGTTTAATATGACCTTACCGCTTTTTCCGCTCTTCATTACATCAAAACCCTTTTGGAAATCTTTATAGTGAAATTCGTGTGTTATAACCTTAGATATATCTAAGCCAGATTGAAGCATAGAATTCATCTTATACCAAGTTTCATACATCTCTCTACCATAAACTCCTTTTAGATGTAAGCCGTTGAAAACTATCTTATTCCAATCAACACTTGTTTCTTTATCCTGTATTCCTAATATAGCTATTTTTCCACCGTGAACCATAGAATCAATCATAGAGTTTAAAGCCTGATCATTTCCTGACATCTCCAATCCTACATCAAATCCTTCGGACATTCCCATCTCCATAATTACATCTGAAATTTTTTCTTTTTTTACATTGACAATCCTGTCTGCTCCTAGTTTTTTTGCTAAATCAAGTCTATATTCATTTAAATCTGTAATTACTACATTTTTTGCCCCTGCATGTTTAGCCACTGCTGCAGCCATTGCTCCTATTGGACCAGCACCTGTTATTAAAATATCTTCTCCAAGCAAATCAAAGGATAGGGCAGTATGGACCGCGTTTCCTAAAGGATCAAATATACTCATAATATCCTCAGGAATATCCCCATGAGGTACCCAAATATTTGATGCTGGTAAAACTACATAATTTGAGAAAATTCCGGTTCTATTCACTCCTACTCCCATTGTATCTTTGCATAGGTGTCGACGCCCAGCCAAACAGTTTCTGCATTTACCACAAACTATATGCCCTTCTCCTGAAACAATCTGTCCTACCTCAAGGTCAACTACACCCTTTCCTAATTCTATAATCTCTCCTACAAATTCGTGTCCTATAGTCATAGGTGTTGGCACAGTGTTTTGAGCCCACTCATTCCAATCGTAAATATGAACATCTGTACCACAAATTGAAGTTTTATGAATTTTGACCATAACTTCTCCATATTTAAGCTCCGGTACCGGTACTTTCTCTATCCACAATCCTTCTTCTGGATATTTTTTTACTAAAGCATCCATCATTTCAGTCATAAATTACCTCCTAATTCTTCTTTTTATATATTTTACCATCGATTTGTTTACTATTCAAGCACATATTTCTGTTTTGTACTGTTTTCGCGAACATATTCTGGTTCAACCAAAAAAGGTTACCTATTCAATTAATACCCACTATTTGAATAAGTAACCTTGATGTTAATTATTTATTTAAAGCTTTTTTTATTTTTCCAGGAGCTATTTTACATTTTTCTTCGGATACTGCACATACTGCAAATCTCAAACCTTTTTGCAAAGGTACAACAAAGATATTTTCTTCCATTAATTTCTCGCTAGCAACTTGTGGATTTTCACAAGGTATGCTTACGAAAAATCCATCCCTATAGGGTAATATCTCTAAACCTACTTTTTCTGCTTCAGCCACAAAAGCTTCAGCTCTTTTTCTAAGTAATTTTTTATATTTAGCTTTTTCTTCTTCATATTGATTTTTAAGACTTTTTTCATTCGTAAGCTTTGCCACAGTAGCCATTGCACATCTTGTTCCATTTGACCAGTTAGCTCTAGCTGTATGAAGACAAGCATAGTAAAATTCTTCTGCTACTTCTTCACTGCTTGAAATACCCATTACAGCACCACTTCTTAATCCATACATAGTATGGCTTTTAGATGCACTGAAAGCTACTATTATAAATAAATTTTCTGGAAGCTTTGTAAACTTTTCAAAGAATTTTTTTCTTTCATCTTTCTCACCAGCAAATTCAATATATGCAGCATCTACAAGTATAGTTATTTTATTTTCTTTATCTTTAGAAGCTTCTTTAAAAAAATCTAAAATCTCATCCCACTCTTCATCCGCTACACTGTATCCAGTTGGATTATGTGCAGGGGTATTCAAAATTAGTAATAATCTTTTTTGCTTTTCAAGTAATTCTTTAGATTTTTCTTTCAAACCATTGATATTGTAGTTGCCATTTTCATCAAATATATCAAATGTTTCAACTTCCCTATCTATTTCCTCTGTAATAGTATTGTATGGTGACCAGTACCAGTTTGTAGTAAGTATACTATCACCTGGATTAGTATAGTTCCAGACAGCCTGCTTTACTCCTCCAGTACCTCCAGGAGTTGCAACAGCTCTAATATGAGCATCTGGTCTGTACTTACCAAAACAATTTTCTTCTGCTGCTTCTAAAAATTCCTTAGTTCCTTGAATTGGTGCATAAGCTGCAATATCTGCATTGTTCAATCCTTTTAAAGTGTCGTAAACAGAATCGAAGGCAACTAAGCTCCCATCGTCTTCCATTAATGCCCCTAAGGTTGAATTAATTACCTTATCTTCTCCATACTTTTCCTTTGCTTCTGCCGCTTTTCCCGCTATCATAAAAATCGGATCATTTTTAGCAGGCCATTTCCCGTGTTCTGCTACCATTGTTGACATTTTATCACCTCGTGTTTTATTTATTAAATAATACTATTTATTAACTTTTTTTTCAATGAATAATCTGTAAACTACTATATTTAAACGTAATATATTATAAAACTCTTGCTTCACCTCTGTAGATTACTCCTCTTCTTCCATTTACAGTTAAAAATTCTCCATCCTCTACTTCTGTGAATACATCTTCAAATCCTACAACTACTTCTATTCCTAAATTCATTCCTGCAATAAATGCGTGGGATGTAAGACCACCTTCTGTTGTAATAACCGCACTTGCTTTTTCCATGAAAGGTATCATATCTTTCTCAGTCATAGTGGTAACTATAATATCACCTTCATTAAATTTGCTCTCAATTTCTTCTGCAGTTTTACCTAACACTGCCTTACCATAAATTGTTTTCTTTCCTGCTCCAACACCTTTAAATAAAAGCTCACTTACTACATGGACCTTTATAAGGTTTGTACTACCTGCTATCCCTACGGGAACTCCAGCTGTAACAACAACTAAATCTCCATTATTAATATATTCTTTTTCCAATGCCTCACTTACAGATAAGTCTATTAATTCATCTGTTGCATCTACTTTTTTTATTTTTATTGGGTAAGCTCCCCATACCAAAGACATTTTTCTCATTACTTTATCCGAATGAGTTGCGGCGATAATTGGTACCTTAGGTCTAAACTTAGCTACCTCTCTAGCTGTATAACCTGATGATGTTGCTGTAATTACAGCAGATGCATCTAGAGACAAGGTAGTTCTACATGTTGCAACACTTATAGCATTTGTAATAGTATTGTCAGAAATATCTGATTTCGTCTTAAATATTTCTTCATAATCTAAAGAAGCCTCTATTTTACAAGCTATATTTACCATAGTTTCTACAGCTTCTACGGGATATTTTCCAGCTGCTGTTTCTCCCGAAAGCATAATTGCATCTGAACCTTCGAATATAGCAGTAGCTACATCACTTACCTCTGCTCTTGTAGGTCTAGGATTCCTTATCATAGAATCAAGCATTTGAGTTGCTGTTATTACAGGTTCTCCTACTTTGTTGCATTTATTTATAATATCTTTTTGTACTAATGGAACCTCTTCAGCATCTATTTCAACTCCTAAATCACCTCTAGCAACCATTATACCATTTGAAACTCTTAATATATCATCTATATTATCTACGCCTTCTCTATTTTCTATCTTTGATATTATTCCTACTCCTTTGCATCCATTATCTTCTAAGAACTCCCTAATTTCCAAAACATCTTCTTTTTTTCTTATAAAAGATGCAGCAATAAAATCAACCTCGTTTTCTATACCAAAAATCAAATCTTTTTTATCTTTATCAGTTAAAGAAGGAAGATTCAATTTAACATTAGGTATATTAACACCTTTTTTGTCTTTAATAACTCCAGAATTAAGAACCTTACATCTTACGTCCTGATCATTTATGATTTCTACTACTTCTAAACTAATCAACCCATCATCTATAAGTACTTGATTTCCTAATTCTAAATCTTTTCCCAAATTATTATACTGTATATGACCTTCTTTTTGATTGCCAGTTATTTCTCTAGAAGTCAAAATATATTCATCATCTTCTTCTAAGCTGACAATTCCATTTTCAAAATCCCCAGTTCTTATCTCAGGACCTTTAGTGTCCAACATTATTCCTATGTGAACACCCATTTCTTTAGAAACTTCTTTTACCATATCCATTCTTTTCTTTTGTTCCTCATGAGTACCATGGGAAAAGTTGAACCTTGCTACATTCAACCCAGTATTTATTAATTTTTTCAGAACAATTTTGTCGTCTGTTGCGGGTCCAAGTGTACATACGATTTTAGTTTTTCTCATAATTACCTCCTAAATCGAAAGAATTTTCGTTAATTCAAATGCTTCATTATCGAAATTCTTTTTCATACTTAAAGCTTTTTCTATTTCTATATCAAATATTTTTCCATTTTTTGTTCCTAACAATGCATTATTCTTTCCTTCAATTAAGCATTTTACAGCATTCGCTCCCATTCGACTTCCTAATAATCTGTCAAAAGATACAGGAGTACCACCTCTTTGAATATACCCAAGAACAGTACATCTAATAGGCACATCTATATGTTTGTTTATTTGATCTCTTATACTATATGCATCTCCTGCACCTTCTGCAAGCATTATAATGCTGTGTTTTTTACCTCTAGCCATTCCTTGATTTATTTTATCAGCAACTTTTTTTATGCTTATTTCGATTTCAGGTATCAAAACCATTTCAGCCCCACCAGCTAGTCCTGAATAAAGAGCTAAGTCTCCACAATTTCTTCCCATAACCTCCATGATAATCGTTCTTTCGTGGGAAGATGATGTATCTCTTATTTTGCCTATAGCATCCAAAATTGTTTCTAGAGCTGTACTGAAACCTATTGTATAATCAGTATAAGCTAAATCATTATCTATTGTCCCTGGTATGCCAATAGTTTTAACCCCTGCTTCACTAAGTTCTTTAGCTCCTTTAAAAGATCCATCACCACCTATTACTACTATTCCATCTATATCTCTGTATTTTATAGTATCTAAAGCTTCTTGAAAGCCTTTTTCCGTCATAAATTCTTTACATCTTGCAGTACCTAAAGCAGTACCACCTCTGTGAATGATATCAGCAACAGAAGACAAATCCATTTTTTCAATATCATTGTCTATAAGTCCCCTATATCCCTTATTAATTCCTAATACATTTATATCATTATAAATACCATATCTTACGACTGATCTTATAGCGGCATTCATTCCCGGCGCATCTCCACCACTAGTTAACACTCCAATTGTTTTCATGAAACCTCCTTATTGGACTTTTAAAGTCCCTGTATGTATCTTTCTGTCCTTTTATTGTACCACAACTTTTTCTACTTATACATCTTTATTTAATTACTACATTGTCTTCTCCTAAAAGCTCTTTTAGCTCTACTTCAAATAATTTATTAGAAGCATCTCCCCTGTATTTTTTTGGCAGTTTGTAATTTTTGTCTTCTTTTTCTACATATACAGTAACTTGATTAATTCCGCCATAATTCTTTATTAACTTTATGATTTTTTTCTTTTCTTTTTTTAAATCTTTTTTCTTTTCAATTTTCAAATATATTTTTTTATTTAGATCTTTATTTAAAGACCTAAACTTTTCACAAATTATCTTAGGGTTTTCATCTTCTTTATAGCTTAACTTCCCTTCTACTAAAACTATATTGTCTTCTTGAATAATTTCATTATACCTATCTAAGGTATTTGGGAAAATAATCAACTCCACAGAACTATATAAATCTTCTAAGGTAGCAAAAGCCATTAAATTATTATTCCTAGTTACCTTATTCTGTTTTTTTATTATTATTCCTGCTATAGAAATTTTTGCTCCGTCATAAAGTCTTCTATCCATCTCTACACTATGTTCTTGACTTAATTCTATTAACTCAGAGCTATTTGTGTTACTCATCTCTTCTATTATCTCTTCAAATTCTGACAAAGGATGACCCGTTAAATATATACCCAACATTTCTTTTTCTAAATTTAATTTAACTTTATCATTAAACTCTTTTAATTTAGGAAGGTTATCTTTAGGTATAAATTTTTCCGTTAATTTATCGCTATCAAATAAAGAAACCTGTCCTTCTACATTATTTTTTCGCTGCTTGCTTATACCGTCTATAGTTTTTTCATGAATAGCAATCAGCTGTGAGCGATTTGCGCCCGTACTGTCAAATGCTCCCGCTTTAATCAAAGATTCTATCTGCCTTTTATTTAATACTGATGTTGGTACCTTCTCACAGAAATCTACAAAACTTTCAAATTTTCCCTTTTCTCTTCTAATTTTAACTATCTCTTCAATAGCTCCAGATCCTACATTTTTTACTGCAGCTAACCCAAACCTAATTTTTTTATCCTTCACTATAAATTTACACTCACTATAGTTTATATCTGGAGGTAAAACTTCTATATCTAATCTTCTACATTCTCTAATATATTTTGATACTGAATCTGAGTTGCTCATTATACTTGAAATTTGAGCTGCCATAAACTCAACTGGATAATACCTTTTCAACCAAGCAGATCTATAAGCAAGAGCCGCATAAGCCGCTGAATGAGATTTATTAAAAGCATAATTAGCAAAATCAATCATTAAGTCGTATATTTGATTTGCTGTTTTTTCATCTACTCCGTTCCTTACAGCTCCTCTGATTTCAATGTTACCATCTTTATCTTTTTTACCATGTATGAAATATTCTCTTTCTTTTTCCATCACTTTCATTTTCTTTTTGCTCATAGCTCTTCTAACCAAATCCGACCTTCCCATAGAAAAACCACCAATATCTCTAACTATCTGCATAACTTGCTCTTGATATACCATACATCCGTAAGTTACATCAAGAATGCTTTCTAGTTTTGGATGAAGATATTCTATATTTTTAGGATTAGATTTATTTTTTATATATGTTGGTATTTGAGCCATGGGTCCTGGTCTATAAAGAGCATTAGCAGCTACTATATTTTCAAAATTATCAGGTTTCATTTCCTTTAGTATAGCTCTCATTCCTGTACTTTCAAATTGAAATATTCCTAAAGTATTTCCTTCAGCAAACATTTTATAAACTTCTGCATCATCAAAAATCATATTATCAAAATCTACTTCAATATGATGATTTTTTTCTATCAAATCTTTTGCATCTCTTGTTACCGTTAAAGTTCTTAAGCCTAAGAAGTCCATTTTTAGAAGGCCTAGCTCCTCTAGTTCGGTCATATTATACTGGGTAGTTATAACATCTTTATTCCTAGATAAGGGAACATATTCAGTGATTGGTAGCTTTGAGATAACTACTCCTGCCGCATGAGTTGAAGTATGCCTTGGCAGTCCTTCTACCTTACGTGAAATATCTATAAGTTCTTTTATATCATCATCTGTCTCGTAAAGTTCTCTTAATTTTTCATTCATTCTTAAAGCTTTTTTTATAGTAATACCAATCTCCATAGGTATTCTTTTTGCTATAAAATCCACATCTTTATAGCCGAAATTCATAGCTCTACCTACATCTCTTATAGCTCCACGTGCCGCCATAGTACCAAATGTAACTATTTGAGCCACCTTGTCATCTCCATATTTTTCTACAACATAATCTATTACTTCTTCTCTTCTTTCATAGCAAAAATCTATATCAATATCCGGCATTGATACTCTTTCCGGATTTAAAAATCTTTCAAAAATTAAATTATATCTTAAAGGGTCTATATCCGTAATTTTAAGAGCATAAGCAACTATACTTCCTACAGCTGAACCTCTTCCAGGACCTACCATTATATCCTTTTCTTTAGCATATCTTATAAAATCCCACACTATAAGGAAATAATCAACATAATCCATATTTTTAATTATACCTAATTCATACTCTAGTCTTTTCTGTGCTTCATTGGTTATATTATCATATCTTTCATTAAGACCATCACTGCACAATTTCTCTAAGTATTCATATTTTTCAAAACCCTCTGGAACATCGAAGTTAGGAAGATGAGTTGTAGAAAAATCAAGTTCTACATCACATCTTTCTGCAATTCTGTTGGTGTTTTCAGCAGCCTCTTCCATTCCGGGAAAAATTTCCATCATTTCATCGTAAGATTTAAGATAAAATTCCTTTGATGGAAATCTCATTCTTTCTTCATCTACAGTCTTTTGAGTTTGAATACATAAGAGTATATCGTGAAACTTAGAATCTTCTTTATCTATATAGTGGGTATCGTTGGTTAACACTAAAGGTATGTCAAATTCCTCACCGATTTCAATTAATTTTTCATTGATTAAGTTTTGTTCTTCTATTCCATGCTGCTGCAGCTCTAAAAAGTAGTTATTATCTCCAAATATTTCCCTATATTCAACAGCAGTTTTTTTTGCTTTTTCATAATTACCATCAAGAATAAGGGAAGGTATTTCTCCTGCAATACAAGCACTTAAACATATTAAACCCTTTGAATATTTTTTAAGTATACTTTTATCTACCCTAGGTTTATAATAAAAACCCTTTGTAAAACCTTCCGATACTATTTTCATAAGATTCTTATATCCCTCTTGGTTTTCTGCAAGAAGTATGAGATGATACTGCTTTTTATCTTTTACTGGGTCTTTATCCAAGTAACTTCTCGGAGATACATATACCTCACAACCTATAATGGGTTTTATGCCATGAGCCTTTGCCTGCTTATAAAATTCCACAACCCCATACATTACACCATGATCTGTAATAGCAATATTATTCATCCCTAGATCAGAAGCTTTTTCCATTAATTTTTCTATTCTTGTTGCACCATCCAACAAACTATATTCCGTATGTAAATGTAGATGTGTAAAGTTTCTACTCATTAATCTTCCACCTTTAAAATATAACTTTTAATTCTATTCATTATTTTATCATACTTGATGCTTTTCCTAAACAAAATTATAAGGCAATATAAGACAAGTTTATTAATCCTTTTTTCTTATTTATATTTACAAGAATCTATGATATACTACTGTGATATAATAGTGTGCAAGCAGAGGTGTTTATTCAATGGAAGAATTAAGTGCAGGTGGTGTCGTTTTTTTCAGAAATACCATTCTTCTTTTAAAAAAATTCAATGGAGATTACGTTCTACCAAAAGGTAGAGTAGAAGAAGGGGAAACTCTAAAAGCTGCCGCTAAAAGAGAAGTTATGGAAGAAAGCGGAAGTAGAGTAAATGTTTTAGAGTATCTTTCAAAAATATCCTATGAATTTGTCAGAAACACAACTTCATCAAGTATTCATATCAGAAAAATTGTCCACTGGTATATAATGGAAGCAAGAGATATGGAATGCCACCCACAAAAAAACGAAGGATTTATAGCGGCAGGTTTTTACCCTATAGAAACTGCTGTGAAATTAGCTCGTTATGATGATGAAAGAAATGTTATAAAAAAAGCTATTAGAGAAATGAAATATGTGAATTTTAATTGGACTTAAAAATATAGGAGGTGCATAAGGATGTCTTTTTCATCTACTGTAAAAAATGAAATATGTAGAAAAGTTTTGCCCGAAGAAAACTGTCCTATGTCAGAACTATCAGCCATCCTTAGATCAACAAAATCTATAAGTATAGAGGATAAAAATATATCCCTGTCAATTAATACAGAAAGTTCAGCAGTAGCTAGAAGGATATATTCAATTATCAAAAATAAAGACTCTACAAATGTTTCGGTACAAATTGCAAAAAATAGAAGGTTAAAAAAACATCACTCATATATTGTAAAAATAACAAATTTATCCGATAATATAATCGGACAGACAGATTTTTTGAAATCAGACTCTAAAACATACAGAAACATAAACAAAAGAATCCCAATAAATCTTCTAAAAAACAGAAGCTGTAAAAAAGCCTACATAAGAAGCTATTTTTTATGTAATGGCTCTATTACAAATCCAGAGAAATCATACCATCTAGAATTTGTTAGCTACAATCAAAAGCATGCAAAAGATTTAGCAGATTTATTATCTTGGTTTAATCTAAAAGGTAAATACATAAAAAGAAATAACTACTACATAACTTATTTAAAAGAAAGTGAACAAATAGTAGATTTATTAAATATATTTGGTGCATACAATTCTCTATTAGATATCGAAAACATTAGAATTATAAAGGACATGAGGAATAATATCAATAGAGTTGTAAACTGTGAAACAGCTAATTTGAGTAAAACTGTAAATACTGCTGTAAGACAGATTAGAGCTATAAGGAAAATAGATGAACTAATGGGAATAGAAAATCTTCCGGACAACCTCAAAGTTCTAGCAAGGCTTAGATTAAAAAACAAAGAATCTTCTTTAAAAGAACTAGGAGACCTACTGGATCAACCTATAGGAAAATCTGGAGTAAATTACAGACTAAAAAAAATAGAAAAAATTGCAGAAGATCTGTAAGAAAGGAGGTATACGTGAAAAAAATTGATTATATAATAAAAAATAGCATAGGACTCCATGCTAGACCAGCAGCTATTTTTGTAAAAAAGGCAAACGAATTCATTAGCGATATAAAAGTATTAAAAGATAATAAGGAAGCCAACGCAAAAAGCATTATAAATGTTATGTCATTAGGAGCTATCAAAGGTTCTGAAGTATCTCTTCAAGCAAAAGGAGATGATGAAGACGAAGCTTTGGAGGCTTTAACACAACTACTTGATTCTTTTGTAGATGAATACTAAAAATAATCCCTTTAATCGGGGATTATTTTAGTTATAATTAAACTTATTTTATCTGAATCATGTTTTATATACTGTTTTTCTATTTCCAAAAAATTCTCTTCAATAATCTCTACATCCATTTCTTTTATTATCTTTCTCTGGTAACTATCTAGTAAAACAGGTTCTGAATTTTCTTTTTTATATTTTCCTAAAGTATCTTCGTCGGCTAATTTACTGTTTACTAGTATATAATCTATGATATTCTCTCCACAGTGATTTATTAGGACTTCCAAATGGTCTAAAACACTGTATTTATCTGTTTCTCCAGGTTGGGTCATTATATTAGTTATATAGACTACCTTAGCGTTAGATTCCTTTATATGTCTAACAACATCATTTACTAGAATATTAGGAATAATACTTGTAAATAAAGATCCTGGACCAAGAACAATTACATCCGCCTGCCTTATACTTGCAACAGTTTCATACATTGGCTGTGAATTTTCTGGAATAACAATCATTTTTTTGATAGCATCCCCCGTCTTCCTTACATACTCTGGTATATAGTTTTCTCCATATATTATTTCTCCACTTTTCAGCTCCGCTTTCAAACTAGCATCTTCAAGTGTCATAGGAAGAATTTTTCCTGTTATCCTAAAAATGCTCCCTAATTCTTTTAAAGCATGTTCAAAATCACCAAATATCTCATACATTGCAGCTATAAAAAGATTACCAAAGGATTGTCCTTTTAAATACCCCTCTTTAAACCTATGCTGCATCAATTTTTCTGTTATAGGTTCAACGTCTGACAAAGATATCAAACAGTTTCTTATATCACCTGGAGGTAGCATTCCCATGTCCTCTCTTAATTTACCTGAACCTCCTCCATCATCTGCAACAGTTACCACTGCAGTTATATTATCAGTATAGTTTTTTAAGCCTCTTAAAATAATTGAAAGGCCTGTACCTCCTCCAAAAACTACTATGCTTTTACCCTTAAATTTATCCATACTCTCACCCGCAGCATCCACTAGTAATATCTCCCTCTCTTGACAAAAGATATTTACCATTTTTTTTCTTTTCTTCTTTAAAATCTAACTTTTTGAAAAATTCTACTACATCTTCCTTGCACTGGACATATACTTTCTCTATACCTATATCTGAAGCCTTCCTTATAAGTATCCTAAGCATAAAATCACCGTAGTATTTATCCCTATACTTACCCTTTATTCCAAAATTATCTATAAAAAATTTCCCATCTTTAGACAATAATCTACCAATACCTACCAACTCTTCATCCTCTTCATAAATTCCTATATTAAATGAGAATTCATCATAAAAATCCTGTTCAGAATCCTCTCCGAATATTTCTTTTCTTAATTCTATTACTTCTTCTAAATTTTTCTTACCTTTAAACCATCTATTTGTAATCATAACTAATCCTTCCTATATCCAATTCTTGTTTTTGAAAAATTTTAACATACCTAAAAATATACCTACACAAACTACCAAGAAGATCCAAAACCCATATCGGTAGGTTAATCCCGGCATATATATAAAATTCATACCATATACACCCGCTAAAAAAGTCATCGGTATAAATACTGCCGAAAAAATAGTTAATACTGTCATTATTTTATTCATTCTATTACTTAAATTAGAGATATGGATTTCATATATACCATTAATCATCTCTCTAAAAACATTTAAATTATCAATCATAAAATAAATATGGTCGTACAAATCCTTGTAATATTTTTGTATTTCAGGTTTTTCATTTTCTAATAAATTCTTTAATACTTCCTTCAAAGGTATTATAGAATTTCTCAGTTTAGCTAATTCTTTTTTATAAAAGTAAATATCTTTTAATAAATCATCTGAATCATTAATCATAACATTTTCTTCTAAATCTTCTATCGAATTTTCTAAATTCATCATCAAGACAAAATAATTGTCTAAAATAACATCCAAAAGAATATAAAGAAGATATCCTACACTGTTACTTCTAACATTTCCTTTATTTTGAGCAATTCTATCTCTAATAGCATCAAAAACATCTCCTTCCATTTCCTGAAAGGTTACGAGAACATTCTCTTTAGAAAACATAGAAACTTGTTCGTAAATAATTTCTTCTCTTTTATTTATCATATTTAGTAGCACAAAAATAAAATCCTCTTGAGTTTCTATCTTTGGTCTTTGCCCAACATTAAGAACATCCTCTAGGTGCAAATCTGGTATCTTTAACTTATTACCTAAAAATTTAATTAATTCTATATTACTAAGCCCAAATACATTTATCCACAGGATTTGTTTTTCCTCTACTACCTTTAACCTTTCCTCAAGTTCATCAATACTTGTAAATTCAAAATACTCGCTGTGATAATTATTTTTCCCATAGTTAGTTATTTCAATTTTCACTTTTTCAATTTTATCACCAGTATAATAAAGATGACCCGGTACTTTACCTTTTTTATCTTTGTATGATTTTAACAAACCCAATTATTCCCTCAACTCCTTCATTGACTTATATGGAAGTTTATATCCAAAAGCCTTTAAACTCATTAATTCAAGTCCTTTTTTACTTTTATGACTCTCAGGCGCCTCTATTCCTATTACTCCTATTTCCATACCATTTTTTAATCTCCCAAAAGTAACTGGTTGGAGAGTATTTAAATCTATTGCTGATATAATATCTGGAGATGTACAAGATACTTTTTGGTTATTATAAGCCAGCAAAAACTGATCTTTTGCTAAAATACTGTATATTCCCCTATCAGTTTTTTTATTTCCCACCAGAGTAAACCTAGTCCAATCTTTATTAAAATTAGCTTCTTCTATGCTTACTACTTTCCCTTTAAAAAGATGGAAAACCTCACCGTATATAGATTTTATAACAGCTTCTCTGATATCTTCAACAATGTCATCATAATTGTTGTATTTAAATGAATTCCCTATTTCTTTAGCTAAACTTATTGTTCCAGGAATCAAAGCTTTACTAAGTCTTTCACCCTTTTCCAATCCTCCAGCAAAAAAGCCTAAATTATCTATCCTACTTAATACCTTCCTGACTTCTCTCTCTATACTCTTAGTACTAGTGCTGGTGAAAATATGAATAATATCCATAGTATCCTTTAATATAAAGGGAGAAATATTTCTATCATTAATTTCTAAAGTTGTCATACTAAGATCTGTAAAGCATCTTCCCATTATATCTCCGTCTACAATTGGTATACCCATCATTTTAGCTGTAATAATGGGATACAGTAGATTAATTCCAGCTCCTTCAAAAGGATATATAGCAGATATTTTACAATCTTCTATTTTTTCCATTCTACTAATAGTTTCTACACCGTTTTTACCTGAAAAACTGTAGCTATCTATAACATTAGAAATACCCATCATGCCGTTTGAACAATAGTAATCTTCACCTATCATATCATCTATTTCTAGAAGCTGTATACTGTCTTTATTTATCAATATTTCTGATAATATTTTTTCAAAATTTTCAGTATCTCCGCCACCACCAGAACTTAATATCATACCACCTAAAGCCAGAGGTTTAATCCAACTTTCATCAATATATTTCATAATATCTCCTCTCAAAGATAAATACCTTCTATTCATTATATTATTTTTTTACTAAAGTCTCAACGTATATCTTTAGACACTATTATTTAAAGCACTAACTACCAAGCTTTATGTTTAAAAAAATATACTATGGGTATCATTTAAATAAGATTTTATATAATAATAAAAGTATAAATATATTATAATAGGAGTGAATACAATGAAAAATTCATATATTAAATTTACTTTATTAGCATTAATTTTAATCTTGACCCTGGCAGGATGTGGATCAGATTCTCCCGTAGAAGAGCCAGAAGAAAACGAGATAGAAGCAGAAGTACCAGAAAAAAGTTTTACTTTAGATGAGCTTTCTCAGTACAATGGAAAAGACGGTAATCCAGCTTATGTAGCCGTAGATGGACTTGTTTACGACTTTACAGATTTAGGTAGATGGAGAAATGGTAACCATAATGGATATGAAGCTGGAAAAGACTTAACTGAAGAAATAAAAGATATATCGCCTCACGGATTATCTGTATTAAGTAGGGCTCCAGTAATTGGAACACTAGAAGACTAAAAGCAGGAGGAAGCTTATGTACTCAATTTTAGGATGGTTAAATGTATTAATATTAGGAGTTTTAATTTCTCCTTATATTTTGAATTTGTTAAATAAGCATATTTTCAAACCAAAAAACAATAATATTAGAAATATTATTAAATTTTTAAGAAAACTGCATAAACCTTTAGGATTAACATTAGCCGTAGTAGCTTTGATTCACGGTTATCTGGCATTAGGCACTTTTAGACTTCATACAGGTAGTTTTTTATATTTTTCAATCATTATCACTGGTGTATTAGGAGGAAGTTTTTACAAACTTAAAAAGAAGATTCTATTTGCTTGGCATAAAAAATTCGCTTTCATTTCCTTAATTGCCCTAATTGTTCACTTATTATATCCAAATGCAATATACTATTTAATTAATTAAAACAACCACCTATTAAGATGGTTGTTTTTTATTAATTCACTTTACTTTGCTAAATCTTTCAATGTATCACCGGTAATTCTATAAGTAGTCCATTCGTCCATTTGCTCAGCTCCTAGTGATAAGTAAAATTCGATACTTGATTTATTCCAATCCAAACACCACCACTCTAGACGTCCGCAACCTCTATCTAATGCTATCTTAGCCAATTGTTTAAGCAATGCCTTACCGTATCCTTTACCCCTATATTCTGGCAGCACAAATAAATCCTCTAAATAAATTCCTGCTCTTCCTAAGAATGTTGAAAAATTATGGAAAAATAAAGCAAATCCTACTTCTTTATCTCCTTCCATAGCAAAGATAACTTCAGCTTTTTCTTTTTCAAAAATCCATTTATGAAGTAATTCTTCTGTTGCAACAACTTCATCTAATAACTTCTCATAATTAGCCAATTCTTTTATGAAATGTAAAATTAAAGCAGTATCTTCTTCTTTAGCATATCTAAATTGTAATTTATTCTCCATTTTACCACCTCCTTTAGATGAATCTAAAAATTATTTATATTGTATATTATATCAGAATTTAAAGGACAATTGTAACATAATATTTTTATCAATTAAAGACTGGATTTGATAGAAAATGAAAACAATGTTAAAGATTTAGTGAAAAATTTTAAAACTTTACTTTTTTTAAACTTGTGTTATAATACCTAAGAATTAATAATGGAGGAATATAATGTTAAGTATAAATAATTTAAGTTTAATCTTTCCTGATAAAAAGCTCTTCGATGATGTAAACCTTGTGTTTACTCCCGGCAATTGCTACGGAATCATAGGAGCCAACGGAGCAGGAAAATCTACATTTTTAAAAATTATTTCTGGTGAGATGGAATCAACATCAGGAAACGTAAGTCTAATAAAAAATAAGAGAATGTCAAAATTAAACCAGGACCACTATGCCTTTGATTATGAATTGGTAATGGATACGGTTTTAATGGGTAATAAAAAACTTTATGATATAAGCAAAGAAAAGGATGATATCTATTTGAAGCCTGACTTCAGTGATAAAGATGGTATGAGAGCCGGAGAACTTGAAGCTGAATTTGCTGAAATGGGAGGCTATGAAGCTGAGACAGAGGCATCTTCATTACTTCAAGGACTTGGAATTCCTATTAGCTTACATACAAAGCATATGAAAGACTTGAAAGAGTCTGACAAGGTAAAGGTCTTGCTAGCCCAAGCACTATTTGGACACCCAGATGTTTTATTACTTGATGAACCTACCAACGGGTTGGATTTGAAAGCAGTATTATGGTTAGAGGATTTTCTTGCAGACTTTGATGGGGTAGTCTTAATTGTTTCCCATGATAGATATTTTTTAAACGAAGTATGTACTCATATGGTAGATATAAACTACGAAAAAATCACTATGTTTGTTGGAAACTATGATTTCTGGTATGAATCTTCCGAATTAGCTTCTAGAATGCTGAAAGAACAGAATAAGAAAAAAGAAGAAAAAATTAAAGATTTACAAGCTTTTATTAATCGATTTTCTGCTAATGCATCTAAATCTAAACAAGCAACTTCTAGGAAGAAGCTTTTAGAGAAAATCACTTTAGATGATATTAAGCCTTCAAGTAGGAGGTATCCTTTTGTAGGTTTTACCCTCTCTCGAGAAGTTGGAAATGAAATTCTATCTGTTAAAAACTTAACAGTAAAGGATGAGGGGAAAAAACTAATAGATGATCTAACTTTTAGGGTAAACAAAGATGATAAAATAGGATTTATTGGAAATGAAATTGCCGTTACCAAATTCTTTGATATTATAAATAAAAAGTATGATGACTATGAGGGAGAATTTAAATGGGGTCAGACAATTACCAAAGAATATTTTCCAAAGGATAATTCTGAGTATTTTGAAGACGCCAACTTTAATTTAGTAGAATGGCTAAGACAATTTTCCAAGGAAAAGTCTGAAATTTTTATCAGAGGATTTTTAGGAAAAATGCTTTTTTCTGGAGAAGAAGCAACAAAAATGGCCAATGTCTTATCTGGTGGAGAAATGGTGAGGATGATGTTCTCAAAGATGATGGTTGAACCATCTAATGTACTAGTTCTTGACCAACCTACCAACCACTTGGATTTGGAGTCAATAGAAGCAGTAAATAATGGCTTGGTTTCTTATAAGTCTAATATCCTCTTTACCTCTCTTGACCACCAGTTTGTATCATCTGTAGCCAACCGTATTATTGAAATATTTGATGATGGAACTTATAGAGATGAATCCATAAATTATGAGGATTATATAGAGAAATACGTAAGACATTAAATCAAAATGGATAACAACTACAGTATTTTGCCATAAATCATAGCAAATACAAAAGAGTCCAGGATTTTATCCTGGACTCTTTTGATATACATCTCGCCAACCCTGACATGGGTAGTCCCTAGCCTTTCGCCTCCGCCCTTTGGGCTTGGTTCAAGGGTGACTACTCCAGTCTTTACTCCAGCTCTATGGTTGCCGGCGGCTTGCTTGTTATGTCGTACATCACTCGGTTTACATCGTCTACTTCGTTTACGATCCTATTTGATATTTTTTCTAAAACTTCGTGAGGTATTCTAGCCCAGTCCGAAGTCATACCGTCTGTACTTGTAACTGCTCTTAATACTATTGTGTGTGTGTATGTTCTTTCATCTCCCATTACTCCAACACTTCTTATACCAGGAAGGGCAGCAAAATACTGCCATATTTGATTTTTAAGGCCTGCTTTTTTTATTTCATCTCTAAAAATAAAATCTGCTTCCCTAACTATTTTAAGTTTTTCTTCAGTAATAGCCCCTAGTACTCTTATGCCTAATCCAGGTCCTGGGAATGGCTGTCTTTCAACTATTTCTTTAGGTATTTTAAGTTCTCTACCTACTTTTCTTACTTCATCTTTAAAAAGTTGATCCAAAGGTTCTATTAACTCAAAATCTACATCTTCCGGTAACCCACCTACATTATGGTGACTTTTGATAACTGCTGCTGTATCCGTTCCACTTTCTATTACATCGGGATATATAGTTCCCTGAATCAAATAATCTATATGGCCAAATTTTTCCTTAAGTTTTGCCTTTTCTTCCTCAAAAACCCTTATAAATTCTTCACCTATTATTTTTCTTTTTTTCTCAGGATCTGAAATACCTTTTAACTTTCCTAGAAACCTTTCTTGAGCATTTACCCTAATAAGATTCATATCAAATTTTTCTTTAAATACTTTTTCTACCTGGTCTCCCTCATCCTTCCTTAAAAGGCCGTGGTCTACAAATACACAGATTAGGTTCTTTCCTATGGCTTCATGTACCAACACTGCTGCAACTGAGGAATCTACTCCTCCTGATAGAGCACAAAGCGCTTTTTTATCTCCAATTTTTTCTTTTATATCTGCCATAGCTTCTTTTGCAAAACTTCCCATAGTCCAATCTTGTTTTGCCTTACATATTTCGAATAAAAAGTTTTCTATTATTTCCCTACCAAAATCCGTATGCTGAACTTCAGGATGAAACTGAACTGCATAAACTTTTTTATCTTCATTTTTAATAGCTGCTGCTGGACATGTATCTGATTTTGCTGTAATTTCAAATCCCTCTGGAGGTTCTTCTATATAATCCGTATGACTCATCCAACATTTCATTTCCTTATCTATATTTTTAAACAATCCTTCTTTATCAATTATATCTAATTTTACTCTACCATACTCTCTAGTATCAGCTCTGCTTACTCTACCATCAAAAGTTTGAGCTATAAATTGACCTCCGTAGCATATTCCCAATATAGGTAAATCTAAGTCAAATATTTTCGTGTCTGCCTTAGGTGACTTTTCTCCATAAACAGAAGCAGGTCCACCTGAAAGTATAACTCCTTCTGGATTTTTATCTTTTATTCTATCTATACTTGCATTATAGGGTAATATTTCACAGTATACATTTGCCTCTCTCACTCTTCTAGCAATCAATTGACTGTATTGAGCCCCAAAATCTAAAATTAATATCATTATATTGTTCTCCTTATTCTTCTACTAAATACTTACGCTGTAATTCGAAGATTCTTTTGTTATTTGTATATCATGAGGATGACTTTCCTTTAAACCTGCTCCTGTAATTCTAACAAATTGGGCATAGTTAACTAAGCTTTTTAGATTCTTTGATCCGCAGTATCCCATTCCTGCTCTTAGACCACCAACCATTTGATATATAACTTCTGATAAAGGCCCTTTGTATGGCACTCTACCTTCAACACCTTCAGGCACAAATTTCTTTACATCATCTTGGAAATACCTATCCTTGCTTCCCTGATTCATAGCTCCTTCAGAACCCATACCTCTATATACCTTAAATCTTCTTCCCTGATATAGAACAGTTTCTCCAGGACTTTCTTCCGTCCCTGCAAATAAAGAACCTATCATTACTACACTTGCACCTGCTGCTAAAGCCTTCGGTATATCTCCTGAAAACTTAATTCCTCCATCTGCAATTATCGGTATATCATATTTATCGGCTTCTTCTGAGCAGTTATAAATTGCTGAAAGTTGAGGAACTCCAACACCTGCTACTACCCTTGTTGTGCATATAGATCCGGGACCTATCCCTACCTTTACACAATCAGCTCCAGCTTCTGCCAAAAACCTAACTCCTTCAGGAGTAGCTACATTTCCTGCTATTATTTGAGAATCCGGATACTTTTCTTTAATTTTTTTAACTGTATCAAATACACCTTGAGAATGGCCATGAGCTGTATCAACTACTATTACATCTGTTTTAACCTTCATTAGTGCATCCACTCTTTCCATAACATCCTTAGTTACACCAACTGCAGCCCCCACCAAAAGCCTAGATTTACTGTCTTTTGCAGCATCAGGATATTTAATAGACTTTTCAATATCTTTGATAGTTATTAACCCAGCCAAGGTACCATCATCATATACCAAAGGAAGTTTTTCTATCTTATGCTTTTTCATAATCGAAAGGGCATCTTCCATACTTATGTCTTCCTTTGCTGTAATTAAACTTTCTTTTGTCATAGCATTATCAATTTTTTTCTTTAAATCCGTTTCAAACCTTACATCTCTGTTTGTAATTATACCAATTAGTTTTCTGTCTTCGTCAACAATTGGCACACCTGAGATTCTGTATCTACTCATAAGCTCCAAAGCATCTTCTACAAGATGTTCAGGTGATAAAAAAAATGGATCCGTTATAACACCGTGTTCAGACCTTTTTACCTTATCCACCTCTAAAGCCTGTTCCTCAATGGTCATATTTTTATGTATAATCCCTATGCCACCTTCTCTAGCTATAGCAATAGCAAGTCTTGCCTCTGTTACTGTATCCATGCTTGCACTCATAATTGGTATATTAAGCTTAATCTTCTTAGTTAGATTTGTTTCAATGTCAACATTTTTAGGTAAAACATCAGATTTTGCTGGTAGCAAAAGCACATCATCAAATGTTAAACCCTCCCCAGTAAACTTCTCCATTTATTAATTCTCCTTTCATTTATTAAAACCCATAACTTCATTTCTTATAAATCTAATTTTATATAAATTATCAAAAAATAACAAGTATGTCAACATTGTTTTAATAGTGAATCTATAATGAACTTATTGATATTTTAATAAAAAATGATATAATTAAAATAATAAAATAAGAAAGGACGATAATAATGGATAGAAAAGTTATAGTTGATAGTTGTGTTGACACAAATAACGAAATTAAAGATTATTTTGATACGGTACCACTATCAATTCTTATAGATGACGAAGAATTTTTAGATGAAGACTTAGACCAAGGCTTCTTAATAGAAAAACTAGCCCAAGCAAAAAATAGCATAAAAACAGCTTGCCCTTCTCCAGAAAAGTATTTAGCTAGAATGAAAGAGTACAAAGAAAGCTTTATTGTAACCTTATCTTCAAAATTAAGCGGCTCATACAACAGTGCCTTGTTAGCATCCAACATGCTTTTAGAAAAAGGTAGCAAAGAATTTACCCATGTGTTTAACTCTAAAAGTGCAAGTTCAGGACAAACTTTAGTAGCACTAAAAATAAAAGAATTATTAGACAAAAATATAAATAAAGAAGAAATAATTAAAACTACTAACGATTACATCCAAAAAATGCAAACACTATTTGTTCTAGATTCATATGAAGTTCTTAGAAAAACCGGAAGACTCAGTAATATTAAAGCTGGACTGCTAAATATACTTCATATTGCGCCTATAATGGGTTCTACAGACGAAGGTGATATCAAAGTAATAAAAAAGGTTAGAGGTAATAAAAAAGCCCTTAAAACCCTTGTTGATATTATAGATAATTACGATATTGATTATCCAAATACAGTCATAGGTATATCCCACTGTAATGCAGCTGAAAAAGCAGATATGTTAAAAAAAGATATTGAAAAAAAATATAATTTTAAAGATATTCAAATATTTGAAACAAGAGGTATAAGTACAGTATATGCAAGTGATGGTGGAATAGTACTATCCTTCTAAAAATTCAATAAAAAAAAGTTCTCTTAAAAGAGAACTTTTTTTAATATTTCTTAAATTATTTTTGAACAGGTGCTTCAACTGGACAAACACTTGCACAAGCTCCGCAATCTATACAAGCATCTTCATCTATTACATAAATATCTTCACCTGCGCTTATAGCATCAACAGGACACTCTGGCTCGCAAGCTCCACAGCTTATACATGAATCATTAATTACATATGCCATCTAGTACACCTCCTTTTACAATATTTCACAATAAATATTTTAACATTTTTTTTTGAATTATTAAAGAACTTTTTATACAACTTTTATTTCATCAGATTCAAATATTTTAATCTCATCAAGATTTTCTTTTTCAGACTTAAATTTGACTTTAACTCTACACATAAGAGTATTAACTCCAATAACAACCCCTATACCATCTTCTGTTTTTACTCTGTTTCCTACATCCGGTAAAATTTCATTATTTTTTTGATAAGTTTCATTCTCGTAATTTAAACAACACATCAACCTACCACATATTCCAGAAATTTTTGCTGGATTAAGAGATAAGTTTTGCTCTTTTGCATTTTTTATTGACACAGGCTTAAAATCGCCCAACCAAGACGAGCAACACATTCTACGTCCACAAGGACCCAAACCGCCAATCATTTTAGCTTCGTCTCTGACGCCTATCTGTCTAAGCTCTATTCTAGTTCTAAATATTCCTGCTAAATCTTTAACAAGCTCTCTAAAATCTATCCTACCATCAGCTGTAAAGTAGAAAATTATCTTATTATTATCAAAAGTGTACTCCACATCAACAAGTTTCATTTCCAGTCCATGCTTTTCTATTTTTTCTAAACAAATGCCAAAAGCTTCATTTTCTTTAATTTTATTTTCTTTATTTTTATCTTTATCATCCTCTGTAGCTATTCTAAGAACCTTTTTTAAAGGCTGATACACTTCATCTTCAGATACTAACTTAGGTCCTACTACCACCTGGCCAAACTCTATTCCTCTAGCAGTTTCAAGTATTACATTATCGCCATCTTTTATAAGTTTGCCATCAGGATCAAAATAGTATATCTTTCCTGCATCCTTAAATCTTACTCCTACTACTTTTATCATCTATTTTAAACCTCCTGTATTTTCAAAAGCATATTATCTATAATTAGGTTGTAATTTACATTCTTATTAAAGTCATCATAAGTTTTTTGTATGACATCATAAATTTCTGCTAATCTAATTGAATTCTTTCCTCTACTGTGTTTCTTTAAAATTTCTATCTTATCACTGTTAACAATCATATCACTAATATTTTCTTTTTCAAATAATATATCCCTAAACCAAACTATAAGTATGTCGAAAATTTCATCTATATTGTCTTTTCTGTCCTTAAAATATTTTTCGTAGTCGAATACTACACTTTTTCCATTTTCAAAAATTTTATCTACTATATCTACTATTTCATCCCTATATATTAAAGTTTTGTCTTCGCCTTTGAAAATCTTCAAGGCTTTATATACATTCCCTTTAGAGTATCCTGCCAGTAATTGAGCTTTTTCTTTTTCTATTTTATATTCTTCTATAAGAATTTTTTCTACTTCTTTGTGCCCTAACATATCAAAGTTTATGATTTGACATCTTGAAACTATAGTATCTAAAAGTAAATCTCTGTTGACTGCAATCATTATTATTATAGTGTCTTCCGGGGGTTCTTCTAAAGTTTTCAAAAAAGTATTTGCAGCTTGCAAAGTCATTTTATGGCTATCATCTATTATATATATTTTCTTTTTTGATTCATAGGGCTTCATATAAATGCTGGTTTGAAGCTCATCAATATCCTTTCTTTTTATACTATTCTCATCTAATTTAAGAATATGTATATCTGGATGACTATCTGCATTAACTTTTTTACAAGAAGAACATATTTCACAGGGTTTTTCATCTGAATTTTGACATAAAATTAGCTGGGCGAACACCTTTGCTACTTCCAACTTTCCTATGTTTTTTGGACCTTCAAATATATACCCATGTGTAAGATTATCTTTTTTTATAGAATTAGTCAAATAATCCTTTACTCTATCCTGTCCTACAACACTATCAAACTGCATAAAAAACTCCCACTATAATTTTATAAAATCATCAACCTCAACTATAAATACTGTAGCTCCACCTATTTTAACGTTTATTGTTCTAGATACAAAACCGCTAGAACTTGTATATGCATTTGGTACTGCTGCAGTTGTAATTTTTTCTCTCGTTTTACATATTTCTTTAATTATTTCTAAAACTCCGTCAACTTTTTCTTTCTCGACACCAATCAATAGTGTGGTATTTCCAGAACTTAAAAACCCTCCAGTAGAAGCTAGTTTTGTAAGCATATAATTTTTTTGTCTTAACATTTTCACTAATTTATGCGAATCTTCATCCTGTATCACAGCTATTATTAATTTCATTATAACTACCTCTCCAATATATTATTTATTAAAACTTTTACGTCATCATATATTTCTTCTTTAGGTCTATCTGCATTTACTTTAGATATCTCTGGAAATATTTCTATAATTTTTTTATATCCCTGGTATACTTCACGGTGAAAATTGATATCTTCTATTTCTAACCTATCTAAATTTCCGTCATTTTCCTTTCTCATAAGAGCTTTTTTAGGATCGATATCTAGGAATATTACAAGGTCTGGATACACACCTTGTATAGCAAACTCATTAAAATACTTTACTACATCTATACCGAGCTTTCTTCCTATTCCCTGATATACAATACTGCTATAATAAAACCTTTCACAGATTAAGTCTTTTCCTGATTCTATAGTAGGCCTTATTTTTTCGCTAACGTGCTGAGCTCTAGAAGCCGCATAAAGTAAGGCTTCTGCCTCGTTTCCCATTTCTTCGTTACCTACATCTAAAATAATATCTCTGATTTTCTCACCGATATTTGTTCCTCCCGGTTCTCTTGAAAACTCTATTTTATGTCCTTTTACCCTTAAATACTCTGCCATAAAACTTGCCAAACTACTTTTACCAGAACCATCTGGTCCTTCCAATACAATAAATAACCCTCTCTCCAAATCAGTCATCCTTTCCCTTTAGTATGGATATGTAATTTTCTTCTATACCTAAAACTTCTATATTTTCTCTTATTAATTTTTTAAAATACTTTATATGTTCTTTAGTTATTACTTCTCCAGGACATATTATAGGTATACCTGGAGGATATGGTATTATAAAATCACCGCTTATTCTGTCCTTACAATCTTCTATATCTATTTTATTTTTTTCAGAATAAAAAGCCTTTCTCAAAGAAACTTCTTTTTGTGGTTTATACACCTGAAATTCTAATAAATGATACCCTTTTGCTTTTATAAGAGAAGACATCTCATTAACTGAACTAAAAATATATCTAATATCTTCCAGAGTGTCACAAGGACTTAAATATGCCAAATCATAGACTATATCCCAAAGCTCTGTATAAATATTATAATGTTCTCTCAATATCTTTTCAGTTTCTGACCCTGTAAAACCTTTTTTATATAAACTTATAAGAAGTTTGCATTCATCATATCTGCACTTAAAAGTATCTTCTATTTTTTCTTTACTTATAAAAAAATCTTTTTTACCTTTTTTAAGAAATCTAACTTCTTCCAATATACTATCTAAATTTTTGATACCATTTTCTATCATATAATCTAAAGACTTATCTACTGATGCCATAAGTATATAGCTTGGGCTGGAACTTTGAAGCATTTTTAAAAAAGATTCAAGCCTTACTAAATCTACTCTATGGCTGCAGACGTGCAGAGCTGAAGTTTGGGTAAAAGCAGGCAAAGTTTTATGTAAGCTCTGTACAACTATATCAGCACCTAAATCTTCTGCTCCTTTAGGAAGTTTTTTTGAAAACTTCAGGTGTGCCCCATGGGCCTCATCTACTATTAAAAGAGCATTATTTTCGTGAGTAATATCTGCTATTCTTTCTATATCACTGCATATTCCATAATACGTTGGGTATGTTAGTACTACTAATTTCGCCCTAGACTTTCTGATAACATTTTGGAATTTTTCTACATCAATAGGTCCTTTTATGTAAAGTTCTTTACTGTAATCAGTCCAAATATATTCCGGATTTAAATCTCCCAATATTACAGAATTATATACAGCTTTATGACTATCCCTTTGGATTATAATTTTATCCTTAGGCATACTCTGGGAAAGTATAGCCGATTGTAATCCTACTGTAGAACCATTGATTAAAATGTAGCTTTTTTTAGTATTATAAACATTACTTAATCTCTTCTGCAAATTTTTTATTATTGTTTTTGGATTATGAAGATTATCCGTTCCTTCAACTTCTGTAAAATCTATACTAATTAAATTTTCTCCAAACTCTCCTAAAACTTCTTTCTTTCCTTTATGGCCAGGCATATGGTACCTATATTTGTCTTTTTTAGCTATTTCTAATAATTCTTTATAGAATTCCAAATTATTCACCTCAGGAATTAAGTTTTTTCTCCAGTATTCTATTAATCCTTTCATTAGGATTAAATATAAACCTATACTTATTATCACCTTTATAATACTCACCAAATTTAGTCGTTTCCCTAGGCTCACCATATATAAAATAATAGGTGTTTGAAAGCGAAGTATCTACATCGAGTTCCGAAGCACTCTCGTATTTTATTATGTCTTTAATAGGAATTTCTAAAATAATATGCTCTTTTTTTCCAAATTTTTTCCCAAACCCCAAACAATCTTCTGTAAGCAAATATATATATACAGAAACAATTCTTTCAACTATCAAGTATATTGTTACACCAAAAACGACTAAAAGCAATACAGATATTAAATTTTTCATGCTATCTAAATTGTTCGTAAGGGTTATCAGAATATTTAAAAATACAATAAGAACAATCCCTGAAATAATCATGAATGCAAGAGATTTTCTTCTTTTTCTTAAAACCTGAACAACAGCTTTTGTTCTATCCAAAATTCTGCCTCCTATTTGTATCTGTCAAAATAATCGTCTGTATTTTTACTGTAAATTTTTCTCTTCTGTTTTATTTTTTTATTTCTCTTCTTTACTACTTCTTTATTTGTGTGAATTGTCTCTACCCAAAGTATCAGCATAAATGCAGAAACAATAAAAACATATATTCCTAAAACTATATAACTTAACATATCTCATCATCTACCTAAATTATTATATCATATTATACATTATTACAATTAGTATATAAAGTATTTTCTACTTTACCTTTCCCTCAACTTTTGATTTTATACTGTCATTTTCTTTCTTTTCTATAAGCGCAGCAAATATTACCGCGCAAATTATTAATATACTTCCCACTATATGTTGGGGAAAAAGCACCTCGTTTAAAATAACAACTCCTACAATTAATGACGTAAGAGGCTCAAAAGTACTCAAAATAGCTGCAGTTACTGTATTAATAAGCTCCAACCCTTTTTTAAAGGTTACTGTGCCTAACAGAGAAAGTATAGATAAAATAATAATAAAAAAATACCCCTTTGTAGTAATTTCAAACGTCATATTGTTAGTTATTAAGCTAAATGCTATAAAATAAAAAATATTGTAAAAAGATACATAAAACACCAGTGCATAGGAACTAATATTTTTCAAACTCCCAGTTCCAACTACAAGAATGTAGTAAGCATATAAGACTCCCGAACCAATAGCCAGTACTAGACCTATTAAAGTAATATTTCCAGAACTACCATATCCTACAATAAAATATATCCCCGTAAAAGCAATAATTAGAACAATAACCTTAGAAAGGTGTACTTTATTGTTATAAAATATTACTCCACCAACCATTACAACTAGAGGATAAACAAAATGCAGGGAGGATGCTATCCCAGTAGGCATGTAGTGAAAAGCCATCAAAAGAGTGTAATACATCAGCCCGTATCCTAGAAAACTTACCTTTATCATGTCCCAGTTTTCTCTTTTATTTAACTTAATATCTATACCTTTTTTCTTAATATAAAAATATAAAAATAAAGTTGCCAATACACATCTAGCTAATATGTAGGTCATCTCATTAAATCCGTTGGCAAAAGAGAGTTTTGCAAAAAAAGGAGTGAAACCAAAAATAATAGCAGCAAAAATAATATAGGCAATACCTCTTATTTTATCCATGTCATCCTACCTATTTAAAAGATTCTCGTTTTTTACATTTCTTAGCTGTGCAAATCCCAATATTTCCTTTACTATATTCACTTCTTTTTCATTCTCTCCTTCTAATGATTCATTATTTTCTGTTTTAATCAATATCCTATCTAAAGTCTTGTAATCTATGCCTAAAGCATATTCATCATCTATTCCAGGAGCAATATCCGGTGTCGGCTTTTTCTTTAGAATTTTTTCTGGTATTTCTAAATATTCTCCTAGTTTTTGAACCTGGGTTTTATATAAATGAAGTATCGGATCCATATCGCTGGATTCGTCTCCCCATTTTACATAAAATCCTGTTTTCATTTCCGTCTTATTTGTAGCTCCAACTATACCATAACCTCTTTTTTCCCCTTCTAGATATAGATAAGACATTCTTAATCTATGCTTAACTCTATAATAAGCTAAATTCTTTCTATTTTCATCTCCACCAGAATTCTTTAAATCTTTTATATATGGACTTTCAACATTTTCCCATTGTTTTTTAGCATATCTTTCTTGATATTTTCTAGGAATAATCTTCGCAGGTGGTTTCATCTTGTATACATCCATTTTTCTAAGAACTGGTGATATATCTACCACCTTATACTTTATACCAAGATATTCACAAACCATTTTTGAATCTTTTAAAGTATCTTTATATGAATCTCTTTCAGGCATCAAAAGTCCGAATACTCTATTTTGTCCTAAAGCCTCTACCAGAAGCTTTGCAGTTACTGTCGAATCTATGCCTCCACTTATTCCTATTATAACTCCCAAATATTTATATTTTTTAAATTCGCTTTTTATGAATTCTACTATTTCTTTTCTAGTTTCTTCCACTTCTGTTATCCTCCTAAATGTTAATAAGTTTTTCTATGGTGATACCTTTCTAATATTAACATTTATTAGTTAAAAATCAAATTAATAAATGTTATTTATCTTGAAAAGAAAATATTACTATTATATACTTTACTATATTATAACAAAAGGAAGAAATAATGAAAAACATAAATAGTATAAACAAAAAAGACCTATTAAAATTTATAATAATTTCTTTATCCGGGCTTGTTATTTTCACAGCTAAGATTATTCCAGGATCTGATAAAACGATACTTCTATTCATAATCAATGGCTTTCAAGATTTAGTTTCTGAATACTTTGCCTATATTACTATGATTTTTACATTTTTTGCTGCATTATTCAGCATAATAGTTAAATTTTGGAAAAAATCAAGTATAAGCAATTATGAATTTATGAAGCGAAACTTTAATATAAGCTATACTCAGCTTTTTATTAGGATTTCTGCTTTTTCACTTTCACTACTATACGTCTTTAGAAAAACAATTCCCCTTGAAACTATAAACCAATCCAGCGGTGAGTTAGTAGAAATGTGTGGAAGTATTATTGTTTTTATAATTGGAGCAAATATGTTTTTACCTTTGCTCAGTGATTTTGGATTAGCTGAATTTTTAGAAGTAATTTTAACTAAAATTATAAAACCTCTTTTTAAAGTTCCTGCCTATGCTGTTATGAGTATAATCACGGCATTTTTTGTAGGTTCCACTATGAGTATGTTTCTTACAGGAACCCATCTTGAAAAAGGCATATATAACAAGCAAGAATCCCTAAAGATAATGACAGCTTTAGCTGTCCCGTCTATACCTACCTGCTTGCTTTTTTGGGCTCTTTTTGGCGATGCCGCATACTTTGGCACCTACTATTTAATAGTTGTATTAGTTTTCTTTACTGTGGCTTTAATATTAGTACGCATTCCTCCTCTCTCTACTAAAAGCAAAGATTACCTAGTTCCTAAAAAAACAGAGGAGTTCGAAAAAGGAAACATTTTTATAAGAGCATTAACTAAAGCTTCAAATAAAGCAAAAGTAGCTAAATACAAACCCTCCAAAAATATAAAATCTGTACTCAGTATTTTACTGTCTTTTATACCTTTTCTAATAGCCTTAGGCACTTTTTCTGTATATATTATAAATAATTTCTCTATAATAGATACACTTTCTTATCCTTTTGCTCTTTATCTAAAACTTTTTGGTATAGAAGAATACATTCAAGCTGCACCTACATTTATTCTAAACTTTGTAGATCTTGCAATGCCTGCCATAGTCCTCAAACATATATCATCTTTAGAAACCAAAATAATTATGGGGTCAATTTCCATAAACATCATATTATTTATAGCTTCCCTACTTATCATTACATCTTTTAAAAACCTTACAAACATAAAGGAACTAATCAGTATTATGTTTATAAGGATAATACTACTAGTTCCTATTGCCGTACTTTGGTCAAAGATAATTTTATAAGAAATTCGCTTTTAAATATTCTTGTTATTTGTTTTTCGCAAATGAAAGTATTACTCCTAGTGCTATTGATAACATAGCAGCTACCACTATTCTGTACTCCACTGGAAGCATAAAGGTAATAGTATGTGCCGGGATCCAAAATAGAGGAATGGTTTTGATAAGGGTAAATTTTACGAAACTATTCCAATCTGCTCTCGCTAACACCATGTCTAGAGTAGGTTTTTTTACTTTATCTAAAAATATTAAGTCTATATATGTATCCGTTATCTTGTGAAAACCCATAAAAACCGGTCCAAAAGATAAGTTCATCAAAGAAGCTGTAAAAAATGCAAAAGCTAAATTTGACCCTTTACCTGGTAAATAACCTGCTTCTATACTTCCCATTACACCTTTAGAATACAATGAAAACATTAATGTTATTAAAACTCCGATTAATCCCCATATTATAATTTTCCATTTTAGTCCCTTTGGTTTTTTCCAATCTCCTTTAGATATTCTAATAGAAGCCATCTCACCCATTGTAGCTAATATCCCGAACTTAATAAACCCTCCTAAATAAGGATAAGAACTAGTCTGCTTTAAAAATAGCTCCTTTGTCCAAGGGGAAATAATATAAAAAATTACCAACCCTAATATTCCCAACCAAATTAAATCTCCTCTTTTCATAAAAACTCCTTATGTTTTTTCTTTTATAAGCTGATTTATAATTCACAATTTTACAAACATTAGATTATAAAATACTTTTTTAAAAATTGGTATCCTAACTTATTATATCAATTATATTGTAATAAATATATGGTTATATTTAAATACTTTCTAGTTATATTCATATAGTATTGAAAAATCATAATTCTCTACAACTTTTGAAGTATATATAAAAAAGCAATTCTATTTTTTAGAATTGCTTTTGTTTAAATGATTTCTGTAAGTAACTTAGTTTAATACCCTTCTTTAATAATTAACTAAATCACTATTTTTAATATCTGTTATAAACATATGTCCCGGACCGTGAGTTATAGCAAATGGAATCTTACTTTTTTTAATTGCATTTTGAGGTGTTACACCACAAGCCCAAAACACTGGCACCTCATCTTTTTCAATTCCTGCAAATTCTCCATAATCTGGATTACTAATATCCGTAATACCTATCTCTTCTGGATTTCCAATATGAACTGGTGATCCGTGAACACTTGAGAACCTAGAAGTTATCATTACAGCTTTAGTAATATCCTTAGATTTTATAGGTCTCATTGAAACTACCATATTGCCATTGAAAACTCCACTACCTTTAAGTTTGATATTTGTATCATACATTGCAACATTTTTCTTTTTTACAATGTGAGGTATCTCAATTTTTTCTTTTAGTAATTCTGATTCAAATGTAAAGCTGCATCCTATAATAAAGGAAACCATATCATCTTTGTAGTAACTTTCAGCACTAGAAATATTTTCTTCTAATTTTCCATCTAAATAAATATTGTAATTTCCTATATCTGTATAAATATTAGACTTTTTTGCAACTGGATTCAAATCCTTCTCTCCAGGTTCTGATACATATAGCAAGGGACATGGTTTCGGATTCCTATATGCAAAGCGAAGAAAATCATATGCAAATTCTTTTGGTAAAATAACTAAATTACCTTGAGCGTAACCAGGTGCTATACCAGATGTTGGTTTTTTAAAATCTTTATTTCTTATCAATAACCGCATTTCTTCCGGTGTTTTGTTTGAATAATTCAAATTATACCTCCATTGCTTTTATATTATAAGATTTATTGTTTATTCTTATTGTATACCTTTTACATGTTTTTAACTTATGGCTATTGTATTCTATATTGTTTTTCCAGCTTTCTATATTTTTATTGATATCAATCCACAATTTCACAGCTTCTTTTGAGTCTATTGCTTCAAACTTTACCGATTCTTGAGGTTTTTTTTGTGCTAAGTAAGGAAGGTCTGCCAATATTACCTGACCAATTTTTGTGTATCCACCAGTTGTTTGTCTATCAGCCATCATAACAATTGGATTTCCATTTCCCGGCACTTGAATTGTACCAAAATTAATTCCTCCTGAAATTATATCTCCATCAGTTTTATGCTCTATCGTATTCCCTGAAAACCTATAACCCATTCTATCTGAGTCATTTTCTATCTTATAGCTTGAATCCGTAAATGTTTTTAATCCAGATTGGGTAAACCTATTCTTTTCACTACTATATGTAAATCTTATTTTTTTATCCGAATAAACATCTTTAATTATTGATTTATCAACACTTATCGTCTTTGAAAAAGACTCTTCAAGGTCTGGAAATTCAATTAGATCTCCTTTTAACAGTCTTCTTCCTTTATAACCACCAATTTTAGCCCTCAAAAAAGTAGAGTAGCTACCTAGAACTTTCTTTATTTTAAAACCACCTTTTATCGCTAAATAGGCTAATTTTTTGTTTTGAGAAAATCCACTATCTAATATATCTCCAGCATTAATAAAGATTGTTTTATTAATTTCAATATTTTTCCCGTTTATTTTAAAACTCATATCAGCACCAGTAATTGCAATTACTGCATCAGATTCAAAAAGTATTTTTTCTCCCTTTAGTGTCATTTCTATGCATGGGAAATTTTCATCATTTCCCACAAGAATGTTAGCTAACCTAAGAGATATTTGGTCCATTGCACCTGATACTGTTATTCCTTTTGATTGATAACCAAATCTTCCAAGATCCTGCATTGTTGAAAATAGTCCGTTTTCTAATATTCTAAAGGCAAGGAAGAAACATTGGTTCACGAGTGCCAGGTGGAGATTGACGGCGTCCTTTATGAAATCCGCGTTTTTATGGATGGGGAAGGACATCACGTCGCCAAAACCGTTC
>JAWOEG010000015.1:0-3873 GCA_046482875.1 Eubacteriales bacterium
TATATATTTAACTTGATTTGTCTTATCTTCACCTTTTAATAATACTAAATTCTCCAGTAAATTCATCTTTCCCCCTTAAACAAAAAAGACATTTGCTAAAAGCAAATATCTCCTAATTTATCTATATATTTTTGCAACCCCAATATTCACCCATGTATAAGTATATCAAATGACGAAAATTGTTTCAATAATAAATACAAATTTATAACTCATAAACTCATGTGACAGGCACCGATGCTTGATCCGAAACTTTCATTCGGTCACTTTTTCAAGTTTCATTCGGTCATTTTTCTAAATACTATTCGGTTATATTTTTTATTTTTCTCTTTATTACCAAAATAAAAGGCGCTTTCCAGCACCTTTGAAAGCTAATATCTATACTATTTTAAACTTTCAATAACTCATAAACTCAAGTGACAGGCACCGTTCTTTGTGTTATAGTAGACGTAGAATTTAGGTATTTCAATGATAGACAATAATGAATGAAGAGGGAGTTCAGGTGATGCTGGTAAAATTTTATTTAATCGGAAAAAACATTTTACTTTTATTTTTGATCATTTACATAGGAAGTTTGATTGACTGGGTCTTTACACCTATTCAGGTTGCTTTTCAAACTTTGTTTATCCCACTGATTCTTGCAGGATTGATGTTTTATTTATTAAGGCCCTTCGTAAATCTTTTGAATAAGAAGATGAGCAGAGGTATATCAATTTTATTAATATATTTTGTTTTTATCGGGATTATAGTGGTGATTCTTGCCCTTCTAGGACCGGTACTACAAGGCCAAATCATGAGTCTTGCCAACAACATTCCTCAAATTGTAGAGGGAGTTCAGGAGTTGATTTTGGAAATAGATTTATTTAACCGAATCAGTCAACTTCAGCAGGAAGAATTTTTAAACATCGATGGTTACATTGAGTCTGTTATGGAAACCCTAAACAACTGGGGTAGAGGTGCGGTAACCGGAGCGGGTAATCTATTAGGATCTTTAGCCTCAGTGGTTTTTACGTTGATTTTACTGCCGATTCTACTTTTCTATGTGTTAAAGGATTCTAAGAAGTTTCAGGATGGATTTGTAAAGATGTTTCATCAAAAGCAACAACAGGAGGTTCGAGAGATTTTAGAAGATGTAGATCGAGCCCTTAGTTCTTATATTCAAGGCCAGGGTTTGGTATGTTTATTCGTCGGAATTTTGTGCCTTATTGCTTTTTTAATCATCGGTTTGGACTATGCTCTTCTTTTAGCTATCATAGCAGGTCTTACCAATATTATTCCCTTTTTCGGGCCATGGATTGGAAGCATTCCGGCTGTGATTGTGGCTTTGTTTTTATCCCCTATCACTGCATTGTTTACTGTATTTGCAATTATTATTATTCAACAAATTGAGAGTAACTTAATTTCTCCTCAAATAATCGGGAAAAAACTAAATTTGCATCCTCTTATCATCATTTTCCTGATACTTATTGCAGGACAGCTGGTAGGTCTAATCGGAATGATTTTAGTGGTGCCTTTATTTGCATCCCTTCGTGTTTTGTTTGTCCATGGTCTTAAGATTTGGAAAATCAAAACCAACATGAGAAATGAAATCATTGAAAAGAAAGAATAACGATATTTAATTATAACTCAAGTGACAGGCACCGTTCATACAAAGAATCTGTAAAGATACAACCTTCTTCCTTTCTGGAATAGGAAGCCTTCCAACTTTTTCAAATCCGAAATTTTTATGAAAATTAAGTGAAACATTATTGGGAGGATCAATATATATATCAGCAACTATATAAGGAACACCAATTTCCTTAGCATGGTCAAATATTGACTGATAAAGCATTTGTCCAAGCCCCTTACCCTGCATCTTCTCCGAAACTACAACTCTGTCAATATATAAGAACCGATCGTAATGCTCGGAAAACCACCGATAAGTGAGGCTATCATACTCCTTGCCTTGTCTTAATGTCAAAACAAATGCTTCAACAATTCCATCGACTTCAATTATACTGAGAATCTCCGATTGACTCCGTAAGTGTTCTAGTTTTTCCATAGCCATTGGTGATAAAAAGTGTACCCATTCTTCATTTAACTCTAGTATTCTTTCCAAATCTTTACTTTCTGCTTTTCTCAAAATCATAATTTTACCTCCTCCTTATAAAAATATAGTTAAAAATATTGAAATTGTAATAAGTGATACAAGGTGTTCAATTACTACAACCTTTGAAGCAAAGTAGGCATCACTTTTGTACTGTTTAGCCAATATTGCTGTAATGGCTGCCGGAGGTAGTGAAGCATAAACTATACTTACTCCTCTTGCAACTGGGGAAAGTTTGAAAAAATACAATACTAAAATCATTAGTATCGGTGATAGTATAAGCTTAATAGAGCCTCCATAATAGACTAGTTTGTCAGTAAATATTTCTTTTCTATTTACTAAGGCTAACTTTCCACCTATAATAAACATAGCAAAAGGTGTAGTCATAGATCCTAGAGACTCTAGGGTTTTATCTATTAGGATAGGAAATTCAATCTGAAATATAAATACAGTAAATCCTATATATAAAGCTACAATAGCAGGATTTCCGAACATATTTTTGATTTCTTTTTTTCCTAATTTATTAAAAAAAGACATAAGACCATAGGTCCATGTTAAAACAACTATAGGAATATAAAACATTGAGGCATAAAACATTCCTTCCTGCCCGAATATTTGGTATACTACTGGAAATCCCATAAATCCTGAGTTTGTTACGACATTTGCCATTCTTAATATTTTTTTCTTTTCTTTATCTTCTATTTTAAATATAAGTAGAAAATTTATAGCTATAAGAATAGCGCTATGTATAATAGCTACCAGCATTACTTCCAGTCCTAAGCTTAATCTATTAAAAGTGTATTCTACTTGAAAGGCTTTAATTATTAATCCTGGTAAGCTTACGTACATTAAGATAAAGGTCAAAGAATCTTCAACCTTTTCACTTAATATACCTTTTTTCTGAAGGTAATATCCAATTATTATGAGAATACCCATAAGCATTACACTGTTTATAATTACCTCAGTCATTTTTCCTCCTATTTCTATTTATACAAAAGACTTCTTAAATATCTAAATGCCTAGTGAAAAATCCTGCTTTTTTTATATCTCTAGATGCCTTCATGTTTATAGTCTTCACATTTGACCCTTTTATTAAACTCAAGTGACAGGCTCCGTTCAAGAGTTTCCTATCTTATCAGATATGCTGCATACAATGGAACACTTTTTACTCCGTTAGATTCATTAAAATTATTAGCTGATACTTTCATTGATAATTTTGGAGAATATTTTTCCCGATAATATTTTAAAGATTTAGATTTCGTATTAGTTGCAGACTTTACTTCTACTGGTACGACACTTCCTTTATAGGATATTAAGAAATCAATTTCCGCATTATTCTTTGATTTCCAAAAATGTAATTTAATTTGATTGCTTGCAAAGGATTGAGCAACATAATTCTCCGTTAACATTCCTTTGTATAAATTTGATTCATTTCCAATAAGGTCAGCTGCCGTCATATCTGATAGACTCATTAGCAGTCCTGTATCGTTAACATATAATTTGAATATATTATCTTTTTCATATGCTTTCAATGGTATTTTGGGATTTTCTACTAAATTGCATTGATAAGCAATCTTGCTATTAATCAACCAATCAATTGAAGTTTGAAACTTTCGCTTGCTTCCTTTTTTATCAATTGTACTGTATTTGAAACGATTTTCTCTTCCTAATTGTTTTGGTAATGATTGGAATACTTTAATGATTTTTTGATGTTCTGCCGATGTTGTATATTTGCTCATGTCTGCTATGTAGTCATCTAATATTCTTCTTTTTATCATAGGATCATATTG
>JAWOEG010000031.1:0-2922 GCA_046482875.1 Eubacteriales bacterium
AACTGCTTCCGGTTAATTTACAATGAACCGGAAGTTTATTTTTTTTGCTGATAATTTTTAGCTGATAAAAACATAAGGGGGATCAGTATGAGAAAAAGAACTTTAGTTTTATTATCTGTGTTAATTTTAATTTTTAGTGTTTCAACTGCTGTGTGTGCCCAGGATAGACTTATCATGGCCACAACTACGAGTACAGAAAATTCAGGACTTCTGGATGAGCTTATACCACCTTTTGAAGAAAAATATGATCTACGTGTAGATGTAGTAGCAGTAGGTACTGGTGCAGCTATTGAACTTGGAGTAAACGGAGATGCAGATATTATTTTTGTGCATGCACGTGCAGCAGAAGATGAATTTGTGGAAGCGGGATATGGAGTTAATAGACGAGATGTAATGTATAATGATTTTGTAATTTTAGGCCCACCCCTCGTTATATGTATTACAAATAAAAGGCTTGGTTTCTATTGTTTGTTCTGCCATCATATATCCCATAAGGCCTGACACCGTTAAAGCTGTGAATAAAAGCATAAAATCATACCAGTCCATTATAACCTCCTCTGCATATCAATATGCTTTTGACACATACAAGGTTCAATACCTATTATTTTGGCTCTTAAGCAGTTAGGACAATCTTTTACTTCTTGCCAATACCATCGGGGAAGTTTAGGGTTCATCTTTCTGACTCCTTATTTTGTCTTATTGCACGTCTTTGTTTTCGTATTGCATCCCAAAAATCACGTTCCGCTTGTTTTTCATCCGCATTTGTTATTAATTTTTCCATTTATTCCTCCGTTAACAAGGATTGAGGTACAAATAAATCCTTTCCATCCTTGAAAGAAATACCATCATAATATTCGGTATAATCATTATTATATCTGCTAACTCCGTCAATAACCCCTTGTTCCGCCAGTTTAATAGTAATCATTTTCTTCGTTTGAACTTTAAGCTTATTTTTTTTACAGTAGTTGGTATATCGCTTCAAAAAGTCGCTTTTTCTTACTTTTGAATCATAATCAAGTTCACATGAATCCAAAATAAAAGCATTTAAGCTGTCAGATTTTCTAATCCATAAGCTCATTACTTCTTGAGGAGTATATTTGTAACTGAAATCTTTATTTTTAATAAGCCTCTCCAGACCTTCCAAAGCAAAATTAAGTAGACCTTCCATTTCTTCTTTAGTTGTGATTTTCTCAATTATATTTATATCACGAATCTTAAATTTTGCTTTCTCAACCTCTTCTTTCATATCATAGTCTTTTGTACAAATAAAAGTATAGGGAAACTCAATTAAAATCCATCTTTCCCAGAAAGCGTCCTTTGTATCTCTTGTAATAGGTAATTCATTTGCTCCAAATATTAATTTAGCATAATTCACAAAATAAATAGGATTCTTAAACTTTCTAGGTGCGGTTATTGTATCTCGGCCAGTTAAAGATTTCAAGACAGAGGTGTTCTTTAGCTGCATACTGTTGATATCTATGCTAATATTAGCAAGTTTTCCAAACAAAGAACTAGTGGAAAAAGAATCAGGATTCTCGAAAGTACTTGGTTGTAGTGAAGTAATGTTTTCTTCTCCAATAAATTTCTTCATAAGTTCTGCAAGTTTACTTTTACCATTTCGACCATTTCCTAGAAGCATAAAACATCTCTCTATACGATATTCCCTAAGCAGTAAATAGCCGAAAAGTTCTTGAATAACCTTAACATCACTCGGATCGACTAAATCTTGAATAAACTGTTTAATTTTAGGGCATTCTGCTTTAGAGTTATATTTTATTCCTAGTTTACTAAAAAAAATCATTCTTGAGTCAAAAGGATATATTTTCTTAGTAAATATATTTAGTAATCCGTTTTGAACTGGAACGTATTCTAAAACATTACTACTAAAAAATTTATGTTCATCTATGTAGTTATCAACAATAATTTTCTCAATAACAAGGTTGTATATCTTAGAGGAATAAGCTTTTTCCATAATAATTCTGCAGAATTCCATAATATAAGATTTTCCATGAGGTTTATATATTCCCTCTTTATACATCCATATCTCTTGATTATCATCATTTCTAATAGCATAAAATTTATTTGCAGAATTAAGCTTTTCTACAAGCAACTCCGATACATCTTGATTTTTAGTGGCAGATTTCGCCTCGTTCGAGCTTAGAATTTGAAAAATAAGTAATCTTATATTTTCTAGTTCTTTTTGACTATAATCAAACTTTCTCTGGGTACTTAATATATTAAGCTCGGGATTCTTCAAAATATCCTCTTCAAAATTATAAGCATATTTCATATAAAAGCTCGTTTCTTTTTCAATTATCTTGTAATCAAATTCATTTAAAGCCGCTATTTGCTTATTATTAAGAGAATATACTATAGAAGTGCCAGTCTCTGACTGTTTTGATCGAACTTGTTTTTCAGGAAAATACTGAATAATTTTTAACTCATTTGACGTATAGGATAAGATACCATGTAATAATTGCGCTTTTTGAGTAGAAATAATATTATCATCAAACGAACAATATATTTTCACACCATAATCATCATGCTGAATAAAATCCTTAGTTGTTGCTAAAAAATTAAATCGTAAATATTCCTGTATTTTGTCGCTTGTTTTTAATTGCATCTTATTGCTCTTTTTTATCTATTTTTTTCGCTAAAATTAATAACCTGTCACCAGGTTTCCAACTTGCTCCATCTATTATCTGCTTTGGGATAGATACCCTGCAAACTCCATTGAAATCTATGATGTCAACATAGAATTTTTCATAGGCAAAATCCATTTTATATATTCTATTAACATACTTATATATAAATGTTATGCTTTTATTCAAATAAAGGTTATTTGTAGTTCGTGTAGTACATTTTCCTAGCCGTATAGAAATTTTTTTTTTCCTAGGACTTCTCAAAAAAAGTACTACACGA
>JAWOEG010000057.1:0-6184 GCA_046482875.1 Eubacteriales bacterium
CAAACATTCTTGCCATGGGCTGGACAACAACATCAAGATATTTCCTGTATTTTGGCGGAAGCTTGTAGTAGAAATACTTGTAAAACATATTTTTTTGGCATGAAACTTGCTACATATATATAGTATAAATAACAAGGAGGTTACTATGAGAATAGAAGAACATCCTATTTTGAAATTCAAAAGAGGGAAAAAAATCAAATTTAGATTCGAAGGAAGAACTTTAGAGGGGTATGAGGGAGAAACAGTTGCAGCAGCACTTCATGCCAATGGAATTATGGTGCTAGGTGAAAGTTTAGAAAAGCATAGACCTAGAGGATTTTACTGTGCAATAGGAAACTGTTCATCTTGCTTAATGGAAGTTGATGGTATTCCAAACGTAAAAACTTGTGTTACAAAGTTAGAAGAAGGAATGAAAGTAAATAAACAAAAAGGAAAGGGGGAACTGAAGTGATAAATACAGATATAGCCATTGTAGGTGGAGGACCAGCTGGATTATGTGCAGCTATAAGTGCGGCCGAAAGTGGTGCTAAAGTTACTCTCATAGAAAGAGATGGTGAATTAGGAGGACAACTGGTTAAACAAACCCATATGTTTTTTGGTTCAGAAAAACAATATGCTTCTACAAGAGGTATAGATATAATTGATATACTTTTAGAAAAACTTGAAAAGAATAAAGAAAACGTTACGATAATGAAAAATACCACAGTTCTCGGTAGATACGAAGATGGCGTAATAACTGCCATGGAAGATGAAAATAAATACTTGAAAATCAAACCAGAAGCATTGGTTATAGGAACAGGTGCTACAGAAAAGTTTTTAGGATTTCCTAATAATGATTTGCCAGGAATATATGGAGCAGGAGCTGTTCAGACTCTAATGAACGTATATGGAGTAAGACCAGGAGATAAAGTTCTTATGGTTGGAGCGGGTAATATTGGATTAATTGTAAGCTATCAATTAATGCAAGCAGGTGTAAAAGTTGAAGCAATAATAGATGCAGCACCTAAAATTGGAGGTTATTTGGTACATGCTTCTAAAATTAGAAGAATGGGAGTACCAATATATACATCTCATACAGTAAAAGAAGCTGTAGGCACAGATCATCTGGAAAAAGCTATAATATGGGAATTAGATGAAAAATGGCAACCTATAAAAGGTAGTGAGAAGGAATATGACGTTGATGTAATGTGTGTTTCAGTAGGATTATCTCCATTAAACGAGCTTTTAGTAATGGCTGGATGTGAAATGCAGTACGTACCGGAATTAAGTGGTAATGTACCTTTAAGAAATGAAAATTATGAAACAACTGCAGAAAATATTTTTGTCGCAGGTGATAGTTGTGGAGTTGAAGAAGCAAGCAGTGCTATGGTCGAAGGTTACTTAGCAGGGCTAACAGCCGCAGCAAAAATTGGCAAAATTCATCCAGATTATGAAAAGAAAAAAGCCGATTATGTTAAGCAATTAGATGATTTAAGATCAGGACCTGTAGGTAAACATATAAGAGCAGGTATTGAAAAGATAGTTAGGAGGTAGTTTGATGTTAGAAAAAACAGGAGTACCAACAAAGGAACAGGTAATAAATGAATTTCCTGATGAATCAAGAATAAATGAAGGACCAGTTGTAGTAATTGAATGTTACAAAGAAATACCCTGTAATCCGTGTACAACAGCTTGTAAGTTTAATGCGATACATATTGGAGCAGATATAAACAAAAGACCTGATGTTACGGAAGAAAAGTGTATTGGTTGCGGAGTATGTCTTAGCAAGTGTCCTGGCTTAGCGATTATGCTTGTTGATGGTTCAAAATCAGAAAAATATGTTCATATGACTATACCATATGAATTTTACCCACTACCAGAAGAAGGAGATATGGTAGGAGGATTAGATAGAAAAGGAGAATTATTAGAAAGAGTTAAAGTCCTAAAAGTAATTAATCCTAAATCTTATGATAGAACTCCACTCATTAAATTAGAAGTAAGTAGAAAGTATATGTATGATTTTAGAAATATTAGATTGGAGGAAGACTAATGAGTAAAGAAGAAAATACTATTGTATGTAGATGCTCAGATGTTAGCCTAAAAGAATTACGTGAGCTAATAGCAGAAGGATATACTGATTACAATGAAATAAAACGAATTACTAGAATTGGTATGGGACCATGCCAAGGTAAAACTTGTACTCAGATTGTATTAAGAGAATTATCTCAAGCAACTGGAAAACCTGTAGCAGAAATAAAAAATCAAAAAAATCGACCTCCTGTAGTAGGAGTAAAACTTAAACTTATAGCAGAGGAGGCAAAGAAAGATGAATAAAAAAGCAAGTGTAGTTATAGTCGGAGGAGGAATATCTGGATGTTCCGTTGCATACAACCTTGCGAAAAAAGGTTTGAAGGACATTATAGTTGTTGATAAATCATATATTTCAAGTGGAGCAACTGGTAGATGTGGTGCTGGTGTTAGAATGCAGTGGGGTACAGAAATGAACTGTAAGCTAGCAAAGAAAAGTATTGATTTTTATGAGAATGCAAATGAAATATTAGGATATAGTAGAGACGTTGAATTTAAACAAGGTGGATATTTACTTTTAGCTTCAACAGAAAAAGAAATGAAACAGTTTAATAAAAACGTTGAGTTGCAAAACAGTTTAGATATTCCATCTAAAATAGTATCTCTAGAAGAAGCTAAAGAAATTGTGCCTCATTTAAATACCCAAGGATTAAAAGGTGCAGCTTACTGTCCAAAAGACGGTTTCCTAAATCCATTTAAAACAACAGATGCTTTTTATAAAGCCGCAAAAAAATTAGGAGTAGAATTTTTAACTCATACAGAAGTGCTGAAAATTCAAACTAATGGTAAAAAAATAGAAAAAGTAGTAACTGATCAAGGGGATATAATAACAGATACAGTAGTAAATGCAGCAGGAGGATATTCTAAGCTAGTTTGCGATATGGTAGGAGTAGATCTGCCTGTATATTCAGAAAGACATCAAATTTTGGTTACGGAGCCTATTGAGCCTATGCAAGCGCCTATGGTTATGTCTTTTTCTTTAAATATGTACTGCCAACAAACTCCTGAAGGAACTTTTGTAATGGGGAGAGGAGATGAGAATGAGCCGAGAGACTTAAGGATAACTTCAAGTTGGGAATTTATGGATGAGATGTCAAAAACTGTAACCAGTATTTTACCGCCTTTAGGTGAACTAAGAGTTATAAGACAGTGGGCCGGACTATATAATATGACACCAGATAAACAACCAGTTTATGGAAGGGTTAAAGAAGTAGACAACTTTTTCTTATCAGTAGGTTTTAGTGGCCACGGATTTATGTTTGGTCCACTAACAGGTATAGTAATATCTGAAATGATATTAGGGGAAGAACCTTCTATAGACGTAAGTATGCTAGGTATTGATAGATTTGAAAAAGGGAACCTTATACTTGAGCCTTCTGTAGTTTGATGTTATACTCTACATAGGCAAATTATTAAATTAACAATGGAGTTTTTTAATTTCGGAGGTGAACAATGAGAGTAAAAAGATTAGTAAAAGACGAAAGCAAATGCATAGGATGCGGAAAATGTGAAGAAGTATGTTCACAAGCATATTTTAAAGAAAAAAATCCTGAAAAATCAAGAGTAAGAGTAAAAGGAATGGAAAAGTGGAACAAACTAACCATATGTACACAATGTGGAGCATGTATGGAAGTATGTCCTACTCAAGCACTAAAAAGAGATAAAAACGGAGTAGTAAAGCTAAACAAAAACGATTGTGTAGGATGCTTTATGTGTGTAGGATTCTGTCCAGAAGATGCAATGATGCAGCATGACGACGAAAGAGAACCATTCAAATGTATAGCATGTGGTCTATGCGTAGATGCATGTCCAACAGGAGCCTTAAAAATTATAGAATATTAAAAAGGAGGTTGATAAAGTGGAAAATAAAGAAATGAGAAACAAGCATAAAATACTTATGGAATACAAATATAAGCCAAAAGCTCTAAAACACGGATACACAGACAAGATGCTCTATGTAAACGTAGGAGAAAACAAAATAGAAGAAAAAGACATACCAGAAGAAGTAAAAGAAAAATTCATAGGTGGTAAGGGATACGGAATGAGATACCTATGGGATGCAGTAAATCCAGATACAAAATGGGACTCAGAAGAAAACGAAATAGTAATGTCAGCTGGACCAATAGCAGGAATAACCCAGTATCCGGGAACAGGAAAAACCCTAGTATGCTCAATATCACCAATGACAGACATACCAATAGACTCAAACGTAGGAGGCTACGTAGGACCATACCTGAAATTTAGTGGATGGGATGGACTAGAAATACAAGGAAAAGCAAAAGAAGATGTAATAATAGTAATAGACGGAATAGAAGGAAAAATAACAATAGAAACAGCACCAGAAGAAGAAATAGATGGCCATCTACTAGGAGAACAACTTACAGAAATGTATGCAAAAGACGAACATGAAAAAAGACAAATATCTGTAATAACAGCAGGAACAGCAGCAGAGCATACAAGAATGGGAATACTAAACTTTTCATTCTACGACATAAGAAGAAAAGTAGCAAGACTAAAGCAAGCCGGAAGAGGTGGGCTAGGAACAATACTAAGAAACAAAAAAGTAAAAGGAGTAGTTGTTAAATCAAAACCTGTAAAAGGAGATTTAAACAACCCATTCGACCAAAGCATAATAAACAAAACCGGAATTAAACTACACAAAGAAATAGCAAATCACGATCATGAACAAAACAATATGCATAAAATAGGAACAGCAGCACTAATAGACACAATGATAGAATTCGATTTACTACCAGTACACAACTTCCAGTACGGAACCCATAAAGATGCAGTAAAAATGGGAAACAAAGTATTCATAAACAAATACTTTACTCAAGGAATGGTAGACGGATGCTGGTATGGATGCTCTTTAGCCTGTGCAAAAGCAGTAGACAATTTTGAACTAAAAACGGGACCATACAAAGGACACAAAGTAGTAGTAGACGGACCAGAATATGAAAATGCAGCAGGACTAGGAGCAAACTGTGGAATCTTTAATCCTGAAACTATAATAGAATTAAACTTCTACTGCGACACCTACGGAATAGACACAATATCCTACGGAACATCAACAGCCTTCGCAATGGAATGTTTTGAAAGAGGAATAATAAACAAAGAAATCACCGGAGGATTAGAACTAAAATTTGGAAACGAAGAAGCAAGCTTAAAACTAATCCACCAGATGTCAAAAGGAGAAGGATTCGGTAAAGTAGTAGGACAAGGAATCCACAAAATGAAAGAAATATTTGCAGAAGAACACGGAGCAGACCCAGAATTCTTATTTGACATAGGAACAGAACAAAAAGGATTAGAATATGCGGAGTACGTATGTAAAGAATCTCTAGCTCAGCAGGGAGGATTCGGCTTTACAAACAAAGGACCACAGCACGATGAAGCCTGGTTAATAGTAATGGACATGGTTAACAATCAAATACCAACCTTTGAAGACAAAGCCGAAGCACTGCATTACTATCCAATGTTTAGAACCTGGTTTGGATTACTTGGACTATGTAAACTTCCATGGAACGACATAGTGCCAGAAGAAAATGACAAAACAGACGAGCCGGCTAAAATACCTGAGCACGTACAAAACTACCTAGACCTATACTACGGAATAACAGGACAAACAATAACACCAGATGATATGGTAAGACAATCAGAAAAAGTATACAACTTCCAAAGAGTATTCAACATAAGAATGGGCAAAGGACTAAGAGCAAATGATAAGTCCCCATACAGAATGATGGGACCTGTAACAAAAGAAGAATATGAATCAAGACAAGAAAGATACGACACACAACTAAAAGAAAAAATTGGAGTTGATCCAGAAGGAAAAACAACAGAAGAAAAAATTAAGATACTAAGAGAATTCAGATACGATCAGTACGAACAACTAACGGATGCAGTATACAAAAGAAGAGGATGGAGTAGTAACGGAGTCCCTACAAAAGAAAAATTACAAGATTTAGGTATGGATTTACCGGAAGTACTTGAAGTTATAGAGAAACATCTGTAAAATAGATGATAGGAATTTAAATTCCTATCATTTTTTTTACTTTTCAATTTTTCATGTGAGGTGATACAATGATATTAAACAATGAAGAGTTTAAAAATTACG
>JAWOEG010000030.1:0-9918 GCA_046482875.1 Eubacteriales bacterium
AAGGGATTAGTGGAGATACTACCGGTGGTATGTTAGCAAGATTTAGAGAAGATGTAATTTCAAAGAAACCTAAAATAGTTTTTATAATGGGTGGAAGCAACGATATAATAACCGGAGCCAATCTTGGAGTGCCTCAGTCGAATATTATGGCTATGGTACATCAAGCTAGAGGAAATATGATAACCCCAATATTAGGATTACCTACAAAGATAGATGTAGATGAAGTAATAGATGAATGGTCTTCTTTTGCAGACTATGAATATATATCTAAACAGATTGAAAAGTATAATAACTGGATAAAGAAATTTTCCAAGGCTTTTGAAATAGATTACATTGACTTTAATACTGCAATTAATAAACTTTCCGATAAAGAATTTCACAGCATATATCTTGATGGTCTTCATTTTAACCCTAAGGGTCATGAGTTGATGGCTAGGATTTTTGTTGAAAAAATTAAAACTTATCTTTAATTTAATGTAACAAGTTCTCCTAAGAGTATATAATAAATTGAAAAGGGTATATATAGAAATAGATAAATGAACAAAAAACCTAATGAATTCAAATATAGGAGAAATATTATGGTAATATTGAAAAAAGAGTATCTAAATATTTTGATAATAATAGTATTGTTATTGTTAGTGTATTTAATATTTATTGGAAATAGAAATGGAACCAACACAGGAGAAAATGATTTAGCAGGTGAAGAAATAAATCAAGAATTAGGAAAGGAAGTGGATGTTATGCCAAACTATGAAAAAGGTAAATTTAAAGAAATTTATTTAGCAGGAGGATGTTTCTGGGGAGTAGAAGCATACTTTGATAAAATTATAGGGGTAGAATTTACAGAAGTTGGTTATGCTAATGGTAAAACTGAAGAAACCAGTTATCAAGAAATTGACTCTACAGGACATACTGAAACCGTTAGAGTAGTATATAATCCAGATGTTGTAGAACTTGATAATATTCTTGAATACTACTTTAGAATAATTGATCCTACAATTTTAAATAGGCAGGGCAATGATATTGGAACTCAATACAGAACGGGGATATACTATGAAGATGAAGAAGATAGGGAAGTTATAGAAAATCATATAGAGAATATAAGTCCTAACTACGACAGTGATATTGTAACGGAGGTAGAGCCTCTGGAGAACTTTGTTATCGGAGAAGAATATCATCAAGATTACCTAGAAAAAAATCCTAACGGTTATTGTCATATTAACTTAAGTGATATACCAAATAGAAAACCGGAAATTAATCCAAATAATTATGAAAAACCATCTGATGAAGAAATAAAAGAAATGCTTACAGATGAACAGTATGAAATCACACAGGGTAAAGGAACAGAACCACCTTTCAATAATGAATATAACGATAATAAAGAAAAAGGTATATATGTTGATATAGTAACGGGACAACCACTTTTTAGCTCTAGAGATAAGTATAATTCTGGAAGTGGATGGCCTAGTTTTACAAAACCAATAGATAAAGAACTGCTAAGGTATGTAGAAGATAAGTCACAGGGCATGAAAAGAGTGGAAGTATTGAGTATAAGTGGAGATACCCATTTAGGCCATGTGTTTGATGACGGTCCTGAGGAAGAAGGAGGACTAAGATACTGCATGAATAGCGGATCCCTTGAATTTATTCCTCTAGAAGAAATGGATGAAGAAGGGTATGGAGAATTAAAAGTATATGTAGAATAAATTATAGCTAGAGGTAAAACCTCTAGCTATAATTTTAATTTTGACTTATTTAAAATAGTTCTGTTATATTTACATAAAGTTTGTTATAATTAAAAGTCGCTTATTTAGAAGAAAAGTATTTTAAATAATATAGATAACAAATAAATTAATGAAATAAATGGAAGGAAGTAATTATTTAAATGGAAAAAATCAAATTTTCACAGTTACAAATATCAAAGGAAATATTAAAAGGTGTTGAGGATATGGGATTTGAAGAAGCTACAGCTATTCAAACAAAAAGTATCCCACTTATTATGGAAGGTAAAGATGTAATCGGACATTCTCAGACGGGAACGGGAAAGACTGCAGCTTTTGGAATTCCAGCTCTGGAATCTATAGATAAAGATATAGAAAACATGCAGGTTTTAGTTTTATGTCCAACTAGAGAACTGGCTATACAGGCAAGTGATGAGATTAATAAATATGGTAAATATAAAAAAGGTATTAAAGCTATGCCTATTTACGGAGGACAGCCTATTATTAGGCAGATTAAAGCATTAAAGAAAAGACCTCAAATTATAGTAGGAACTCCGGGAAGAGTAATGGATCATATGAGAAGACATACTCTTAAAATGGAGAATTTAAAAATGATGATCCTTGATGAAGCAGATGAAATGCTTAACATGGGCTTTAGAGAAGACATTGAAACTATTCTTAAAGATGTACCTCAAAAAAGGCAAACTATTCTTTTTTCAGCAACTATGTCAAAAGGAATATTAAAAATAACAAAAAAATATCAAAATAACCCAGAATTAGTAAAGGTAGTACATAAAAAACTTACTGTACCTAGTGTAGAGCAGTACTATTTTGAAGTTAGAAACAATATGAAACTGGATGTATTAAGTAGACTAATAGATATGCATAATCCAAAACTAGCATTAGTATTTTGTAATACTAAAAGAAAAGTAGACGAATTAGTAGGACAAATGCAGTCGAGAGGATATTCAGCAGAAGGCCTACACGGTGATATGAGGCAAGCTACAAGAACAAGAGTAATGAATGCATTTAGAAAAGGTGTAGTAGACGTTCTTATAGCTACAGATGTAGCAGCACGAGGAATCGACGTAGATGATGTAGAAGCAGTTTTCAACTACGATGTACCTCAAGATGAGGAATACTACGTACACAGAATTGGCAGGACAGGTAGGGTTGGAAGAGTAGGTAAAGCTTTTACTTTTGTGTCAGGAAGAAAAGAAATATATTCTCTAAAGGGAATACAAAAATATACAAATACAAAAATTCATCTTCAGCAAATACCAACAGCTAAAGATATAGAAGAAGTAAGAATAAAAGAATTTAAAAAAGAAATTAAAAAAGCAGTAAAAAAAGAGGATTTAAGAAAATATCTAGATATAGTTGATCAAATAATGGATGATGATATTACATCAATAGACATTGCAGCAGCTATGATAAAAATGTATGTAGATAAAGATGAAGAAGTAAAAGAACAAGAAGAATCATCAGATGTATTTGGGGATACAGGAGCGGAGCCGGGAATGGTAAGATTATTTATCAATGTTGGCAAAAAAGATAGAGTAAGACCTGGAGACATTGTAGGAGCAATAGCTGGTGAAACTAAAATATCAGGAAAACTTATAGGAACAGTCGATATTTTTGATAAATATACCTTTGTAGAAGTACCCAGGGAAAATGCACGTGAAGTGCTTACTATTATGAGAAACAATCAAATTAAAGGTAGACCCATTGTAATCGAACCGGCTAAAGGAAAAGATAAAAGATAAATGTATATTTAAGCTTAAAAGTGGTATAATTCTAATAAGAAAGTTATTAAGTTTACTAATTTAAGATACTAAAATAACTTGAAAATTTTAAAGGAGAGGATTATATGGCAAAACTAAGTGTAATCGAAGGGATAGGACCAGCATACGAAGAAAAATTGAAAGAAGCTGGTGTGAGTTCAATTGAAAAACTATTAGAAGTTTCTGCGACTAAAAAAGGTAGAAAAGAATTAGCTGTAAAGGTAGATCTTTCAGAAAAATTGATTCTAAAATGGGCAAATCACGCTGACCTTATGAGAATTAAAGGTGTAGGCGGAGAATATGCTGAACTATTAGAAGCTTCAGGAGTAGATACAATACCGGAATTAGCTCAAAGAAATCCTGAAAACCTCTATAAAAAAATGGCAGAAGTCAATGAAGAAAAGAAATTAGTGAGGAAATTACCGACTGAAAAGCAGATACAAAAATGGGTAAAAGAAGCGGATTCTTTACCAAGAGCGTTAAAGTATTAACATCATAAATACGAGCCACGGAAATTTTTGAATTTCGTGGTTTTTTTTAACTTTAAATAATAAAAACAGATAATACTATGATATAATAAGATACTTTTAAATAATATTGATACAAAGGAGTATAATTGTGATTAAAATAATAGCTGACTCAACTTGTGATTTGAGTGATGCAATTTTAAAAAAATATAATATTTCAACTGTCCCGTTAAATATTATGATAAATAATAAAAATTATAAAGATAGAGTAGATATACAACCGGAAGAATTTTATCAAATGCTACCAAAATTAAAAAAACTACCTACCACCTCTATGCCAAGTCCTGGAGAGTTTTCTAATGAATATAAAAAAGCTCAAGAACAAGGTTTTAATGAGATACTTTGTATATGCATGTCCAGTGGTACCAGTGGATCTTATCAGTCTGCTTTAATCGCTAAAAAAGAATATTTAGAAGAAAATAATAGTATCAAAATTCACGTTGTTGATTCAAAGTGTATGAGTCATGGAAGTGGGTACCTTATTTTAAAAAGTTCCTTATTAAAAGAAAAAGGAGCTACTTTTAGTGAGTTAGTAGACTTTAATGAAACATATAAAACTAATGTAAAACACTTTTTATCAGTAGATGACTTAAACAATCTTATAAAAAGTGGAAGATTAACCAACGTAAGTGCTATGATAGGGAAACTATTAAGAGTAAAACCAATAATGTCTATGAGAAATGGAAAAGGAGCAATAGTTGCCAAAGTTAGAGGCACCAAAAAAGTATACGATCATTATATTAGTGAGTTTAAAAAAAGAGTAGATGAAGAACTCACAGATTTTATAATTATAGGATATACATCTGATTTATCATATGCTAAAGAATTAAAGAAAAAATTAATTGAAAGAGCAAATTTAACAGATACTATTTATGTAATGCAAATGGGAGTATCAGTAGGTACTCATGTTGGATTAAGAGGATTGTCAATGTATTTTATAGAAAAGGGTCATAGACATGATGGGCTTGTGTACAACCAGATGAATCAATTGCTGGAAAAAAAAGATGAAATTTTAAAAATGATGGATAGAGTTAAAAACAAATAGAAATATAATAATTGAACATTAAAAAACAATTTTATTGGCATATACCAATAAAATTGTTTTTTAATGTTCAATTATTTAAAATTTAGTGTTATAATTAAAACCAATATTAATAACTATTAAATTCAGATCTTAAAGAAATTGAGCAATTTCTATGCTCTAAAATCAAATAATGGATTATAATTGAATAATATAAAAAGTGAAAATGTAATTATAAGAATAAAAAAATTAACAGATTTGACAGAAAGGAATGATGTTATGGATTATATCCCCGTATTGCTAATTCTAATACCTGTAGTGTCATCTATGGTGGTATATTTAACTTATAATAAATATGGTAATTATATTGTTTTTCTAAGCCAAGGATGCGTAAGTTTATTAGCTATAAGATTTTTTCAAATAAGTGAAGGATTTAAAGAGCCTGTATTTCTTAACTTAGGTAATTGGAATCAAACAGTAGGAATAGTACTAAAAAACGACAGTATATCCTTTGCCTTTATAACGTTAACAATAATAATGTGGTGGTCTGCTATATTATACTGTTGGAAAATAAGGGGACAGGACTCTAAATTTATGTTTTTACTTATGTTTTTAGAGGGAATTTATTTAGGAATGTTACAGACTAACGATATTTTTAATCTTTTTGTTTTTATAGAATTAATTACAATTCTTTCCACAATTCTTATTTTATATAAAAAAGATGGATTTTCAGTAAGAGCAGGATTATACTACTTATTATTTAATAGCGTAGGTATATTATTCTATTTGTTGGGAATGGTTATGATATACAACCTTGCAGGAACTTTAAACATAGAAATACTAACTGAAAAATTAAAAATGGTTGAAAATGTAAGGTTTTTAACCGTAAGTTATATCTTTATCATGGCGGCGGTAGGAGTAAAATCAGCATTCTTTCCTGTTTTTAACTGGCTACCAAAAGCCCATAGTGCAGCGCCATCATCTATATCAGCTTTATTGTCAGGTTTGCTTGTAAAAGCTGGATTGTATGTATTTATTAGGATGAATCAGATGTATACAACTGTAAGTTTAGGTAATTTCTTTTTAATTTTAGGATTTTTCTCTGCTTTAATAGGAGTAATATTTGCATTAAGTCAAAAAGATATAAAGCAAATCCTTGCTTTTCATACGGTTTCTCAGATTGGAATAATGATGATAGGCTTGAATTCAGTAGATCAGACAAAGACTATTGGTGGTCTTATGCATATCTTTAATCATGCTTTCTTTAAGTCTCTTTTATTTTTAGGTGCAGGAGTTATTATTGCTAGATATAATAAAAGAAAAGTTACAGAAATAAGAGGAGTATTTAAGAAAATGCCCCTGGTTTCGATTTTAATGATAATAGGAATGCTTTCGATTTCCGGCGCACCTATGTTTAATGGATATGTGAGTAAGACGATAATAAAATACGGGTTAAAGGGGAATATATTTTCAGAATATGCTTTTAAAATTATAAACCTAGGTACTATAATTTCATTTTTGAAGATGTCTCAAATATTTTTAAAAGATAATGAATATAGTAAAGGAATTACTGTAGCTAAAAAAGATAGGTTTGTAAGCGTTAAATTTGCAATGGTAATACCGGCAGTTTTTTGTATTATCTTAGGAATATTCTATGCTCCCATAGTTAGTTATATATTAAATGTTGATATATCTTACGTTCACAGTATGGAGATATCAAACTTAGTTGACTATTTAATAAATATTGGCATAGGATTGATTATATATAAGTTAATAATTGAGAAAGATTACAAGTTCATAAGGGTATTAAGACATACAAATATTTCTTTCAGCACGTCAAACTATTTACTTATTCTATATATTTTTATAATGATGATTTGGAAATTATAATTTTACAGGGAGGATATTATGAGAAAAGAAAAAGATAAAATTAACGCAATTATTCTTGAAGTTACATCTTTGCTTTTAGAACTAGGAGGAAAAGATATATGCATTCATGAAGAAGAAGAAAAAGATAAATATTTAATAAAAATATCTATTTCTCATATAGATATAAGCAATGAAATTATAAACAAACTAAACAAAACCCTTAATTCGGATAATGTAGGTGAAGTTGAAGGGTACTATTGGGAATTATTAGGCAAAGGTAAAAGCAGGGATAATTTATATATAATAGGAAGCTTAATAGATAAGGCTGAAATAAGGTATATTAATGATGATGAACTTGAGATAATAATGCATAGGGAAAAGAGGTAGTTTATGAGAAGATTTAAAAATAACTATAAACTTTTTATTTTCCTAATGGGATTTTGGCTTTTGTTAAACATGAGTTTAAGACCCTTAAATATTATTGCCGGGGTTTTAATATGCTTATTTGTTACTAGATTTTCTGAAGGTATACTATACAATTATAGAGGTTTTGTTTTTAAATCTATAGATAAAAAAGTCTTGATACCATATACACTTAATTTATTCAAAGAAATATATCTGTCTTCCTTTAGCTATATAAAAAGAATAATAAAAAAAGATTGCCAACCGTTCATTACTGAAATAGAACTTAAGGTTAAGGACCCTCTCGTAATAGCTATTATTTCAAACTCTATCACTCTAACGCCAGGTACTATAACTGTAAATGCTGATGGGAATAAATTAACGGTTCTATCACTAAAGGATTGTAAAGAGAATCAAGAAACGGTGAGAAAAGAAATAAGAGATAATTTCGAAAGATTTTTTATTTAACATAATTGGAAGGGTGAAATTTATGATTTTAATTATTACTATGTTTTTTCTAGCAGGAGCCATGTTGTTTTCCTTAGTGAGATTAATAATTGGACCGACCATATGGGATAGGTTGCTTGCATTAAACCTTATTTCAGCAAAAACCATATTATTAATAGCCTTGTATTCTGTACATATTCAAAGGCCCGTACTTTTAGATATTTCTTTATCTGCAGGCATCATAGGTTTTTTAACTATAATTTTATTTGCAAGATTTATTATTGCAGGAGGTAGATCCAGATGATTAGTAGAATTCTTTTAGTTATATCATGGGTGTATATATTCTTTGGAGTTTTAGGGATATTTAGATTTTCTAACATGTATTCTCGTTTATTAACAAGCAGTAAAATTGATACAGTAGCTTCAATTACAGCTATAATTGCTCTTATTTTTTATACAGGTATAGGGGAATACACTGTAAAATTAAGTTTAATTTTAGTTTTCATACTAATCACAGGTCCTATAAGCAATCATATTATTGTAAGATCAGCGTATCTAAACGAAATACCTGTTGATGAGAAGGAGGTAAAGTGATGGAAACTGTAGTACTTACAAATTTTATCCAGGTGCTTTTAATTATTATAACTATTGCCTTAGTAGCAAATAAAAACAATACAGTAGTAGCTATTTTATTTTCTGTTTCTTCTTTGTTCTTAGCTTTGCTTTTTTTTCTTAATAAGGCTCCGGATGTTGCCCTTGCTGAGATTGCAGTAGGAAGTGCAATAATGCCTTTAATACTAATAATAGCTATTTCAAAGCAGAAAGAATATGTAGTTATAACTCATGTTAAGGATGATTTCATAAACTCTTTATCCGGAGAAGGAAGAAGAGTTCTTCAAGATTTTGCAGATAAAAATAATTTAGAATTAAAAATATATGATAGAAATATAGATAATATTAAGGGAATATTTCGAGAAAGAAATGTTGATTTAATAATTGATAGAGCAGATGATGATAAAACTTATTACTTACGGGGTAAAAAGAGTAGTTTACTTATAAGTAAATTGGAAAATAGGGTTAAGAATATAGAAAATATAAAAATCATAAAAGAAGAAGAGGTAGAAACTAATGATTAAAAAAATAACTTTAGTTGGAATGTTGGTCTTTATGCTATTTGTGTTTTCTTCGAATATATTATGGTTAGAGGACAATATTGACACAACTACAAAAGATTATTATATAGAAAATTCACTATATGAAACTGGATCGAAAAATATAGTTACTGGTATTTACTTAGATTATAGATTGTTTGATTCTATTTTTGAAACAAGTTTATTGCTTATAACAGTTTCAGGTATAACCTTTATGTATAAAAAAGAAGATAGGTCCCTATAGAGAGGAGTTTTAAAATGAAAAATTCTCAAATATTAGTATGTATAAGTCGAGTGCTTTTTCCATTTATTTTAGTATTTGGATTTTATGTAATTATAAACGGTCATTTAACTCCAGGAGGTGGATTTCAAGGGGGAGCTATTTTGGCAACTGCTATTCTTATAACACACTTTATAGTACCTGAAAGAATAAATATTATAGATGGTTTAGTGAGACTAGAAAAACACCTATTTTTATGGATAATAGTAGTAGGTTCTTTGAGCCTGCTTACTAAAGGAACTTTCTTTACAAATCCATTACCTATACCAGCATCAATTGGTTTTAAGAGAATATTCTTAATTTTATTAAATTTTCTTATAGGGAGTAAAGTGGCAATTGGATTAGTAGCTATATTTTCAAGTTTTATCGAAGAAGGGAGGAGTTAATATGAATCCAATACTATCATTTATTATTATTCTAATAGGCCTTTATGGCATGGTTACCAGTGAAAATATTATTAAATCTATAATATGTTTTAGTATAATTGAAACGGCTTTAATACTATTGTTTTTAAATTTAGGAAATGTTGGACTGGGAGATATACCAATAATTATTGAAGAAACTCCTAACATGGTAGACCCATTACCCCAGGCGTTAATGATTACTACCATAGTAATCGGTGCTTCTACTACTGCCCTTGCTTTTATGATAAGCATAAAGATTTTTCACTACTATGGTACTTTGGAATGGGATGAGTTATTAGAAAGAGAAGGCTA
>JAWOEG010000046.1:0-11094 GCA_046482875.1 Eubacteriales bacterium
GGGCGAAAAGGTGACTACCATTGAGGACTTGATCGAACGATACGAGAACGTAGCGATGGTCGGCGACGGTGTCAACGACGCACCGGCGCTCGCCACAGCAGGGTGACCTCCTGGGAAGGTAGGTCGTCGCTAGATTATTCAATTTACAAACATTATCGCGGGGTAGAGCAGTTGGTAGCTCGTCGGGCTCATAACCCGGAGGTCGTTGGTTCGAATCCTTCCCCCGCTACCAAGACAATAAAAGGTATAAGCTTTTGAAGGCTTATACCTTTAATTTTTTTTGTAGAATTTGTAATTTTTTTATAATAAATAATTTAATACACTTGATACTTCACCATTTTTTATGTAAACTCTTGGTACTCGTCTAGTAAGTCTAGCTACTATTTCGTTTTTATTTGTTTTCGCTTTTTCTGATAATTCTTGAACCGATACCGTATTATTTGAACCATCGGACCATATAATTACTTCTTGACCAAGATATGGATTTTGAATATTACTCACATCAACAATGCACTGATCCATACATAAAACGCCTATTATTGGACATCTTTTTTTATTGACAGTTACTTCACCTTTACCAAACATATTTCTAGGATATCCATCTCCATAACCAAAAGGAAGGGTTGCGACTGTTGTTTCTTTTTTTGCTATCCAGGTATAATCATAACTTACACCTTCTCCTTTTGAAAGAGTTTTTATACTTGATATTTTAGACTTAAATGTTCCTATATTTTTTAAATTAATATTCTCCTTTTTAAAAGATTTCAAACCATATATAGCTGCTCCAGGTCTTATCATATCTAATCTAAAGTTAGGATAGTCAATAGCAGAGATACTATCGCAAATATGATAATATTTTGGCTCCACATTATTTTTTTCTAAATAATTAATTAAATACTTAAATTTTTCTAATTGTTCTAAATCATCTTCGTAAGACTTTAAGGCTAGGTGAGAAAAGATTCCTTCAATATATAAATTTTTTAATTTAAAGATTTTAGAAATTATTTTCATTGATTCTTTACTATGCTTAAAACCTAATCTATTGAAGCCGGTATCATATTTAATATGTACAGTAATAGTTTTATTAAATTTTTTTCCAATTTCAGATAATAATTTAGCTTGATTGTAAGAAAAAATAGTTATTGTTAAATTATACTTAACAGCTGTTTCTAAATAATAATCAGGGGTATGACCCATTATGAATATATTATATTCAGAGTTTGACTTTTTTAACTCTACTGCTTCTAAAAGATTGGCTACAGCTAAATATTTGACACCAGAATTATGTAAGGTAGGTGCTATATGGGTTGCGCCGTATCCATAAGCATTAGATTTGACTACGGAGGATATAACAACATTATCTCCGATTAATTTTTTAATTTCTTTTATATTATGTTCCAGGGCATCTAAATTTACTTCCAAATATGTATCTCTTAAAAAATCTTTTCTAATCATAATAAATCAACCTAAATGCTCAGGTATTATTTCTCTAGAAATCATCTCATCATAACTTTGTTTTTTTACGATTAATTCAGATTTTCCATTTTTAACTAAAACAACACCAGGTATAGGAATTTTATTGTAATTGTTAGCCATAGAATAGCCGTAGGCTCCAGTTGAAAATACAGCAAAAATGTCTCCTGGTTTTGGGCCGGGAAGATAAATATCTTTTATGAGAATATCAGTAGATTCACAACATTTTCCGCTTATTGTAACTAAAGTATCCTTTTTGTCATAAGCCTTGTTAGCAATTGTTCCTGTGTATTCTGCTTGATATAATCCTGGTCTTACGTTATCAGTCATTCCTCCGTCAATGGATACGTATTTCCTAATTTCAGGAATATCCTTAATACTACCTATTGTATAAAGCTGTATACCAGCTTCTCCTACAATAAATCTTCCAGGTTCCATTACAACTGAAGGTATATTAAGACTTTCTTTTTCGCAAAATTTAGTTAGTTCATCCATAATTGGATCTATAAAAGAAGATATAGGTATTGGACTATCTTTGTCTGTGTATTTTATACCGAATCCACCACCAATATTAATTTCTTTAATATTATAGCCAAAAATTTCTTTGGTTCTCTTTATAAGCTTTAACACTACGTCTAGAGCTCCAAGGTGAGAAAAATTATTATGTAGTTGAGAACCGACGTGATAATGAAATCCTAAAAATTCAATAAAATCCGACTCTATAGCTTTTGTAAGAGCAGGTATTAATATATTATCATCTAAAGGGATTCCAAATTTTGAATCTTTTTTCCCAGTAGTTATATACTTATGGGTATCTGACATAACGCCAGGTGTTATTCTAAAAAGTATATTTGCCTTGACATTTTTTTCTTTTGATAATTTTTCTAATAAATCTAGCTCATAGGTGTTATCTACTATAAATCGACCAATATTATAATCCAAAGCCATTTCTAATTCTTCTTTAGATTTGTTGTTCCCATTAAATTCAATTCTTTCAGGAGGAAAAGATGATTTTATAGCAGTATATAATTCCCCTCCAGAAACTACATCCAATGACAATCCTTCTTTTTCTATGAGTTTACACATATATTTGGTTAAAAAAGCTTTTCCGGCATATGCAGCTCTAGTATTTTCATATTTTTTTAAAAAAGAAGATTTAATCTCATTAACTTTTGATAATATTATGTTTTCAGAATACAAGTATAGTGGGGTACCATACTTTTCCGCAAGTTCCATAGTGTTGCACCCACCAAAATATAGTATATTATTTTTAATTTCTATCATATTAACTCCTTAGTTTATGAATTTACATATATAACATGCGAAAATCATGCCAATATAAAATTGAATAATACAAATATGATGATATAATATTTTTAAGATTTAAACAATAATAAAATTATATAAAAAGTATAAAAACAGGAATGATAATTGCAACAAGTATAGTTAATAATTATATTAGGGGGTTAAGATGTGAATTTAGAAGAAAAAATTGAAGAAATATATAAAGAGATTAGAGATATAAGAAGGGATATTCATCAACATCCAGAACTTGGAGAAGAAGAATTTAGAACAAACAAAATAATTCGAAAATTTTTAGATGAAAACAATATAGAGAATTATACTTGTGCTAAGACGGGTGTAGTTGGAATTATAAGAGGTCAAAAAAAAGGAAATACAGTTGGAGTTAGAGCAGATATAGATGCTTTACCAATAGAAGAAGAAACAGATTTAGAATACAAATCTATTTATAAAGGGAAAATGCATGCATGTGGCCACGATGCCCATACTGCAATACTTTTAGGCGTAGGCAAGCTATTAAAAGAAATGGAAGAGAAATTAAATGGAAATGTAAAACTTTTTTTCCAGCCAGCAGAAGAAACTGTAGGTGGAGCCCTTCCTATGATTAAAGAAGGTTGTATGGAAAATCCTAAAGTAGATTATGTATTAGGACTTCACGTTTTTCCTAATTTAAAAACAGGATACGTTGGAATAAAATATAACAAAATGAACGCTTCTACTGATGAATTCAAAATAAAAATAAAAGGAGTACCTGGACATGGAGCATATCCACATAATTCAACTGATGCTATAGTAATTGCCGGACAGGTAATAACTGCCATACAAAGTTATGTAAGTAGAAGTATATCGCCTTTGAAATCTCTGGTTTTTTCTATTGGAACAATTAATGGTGGAACAGGAGGAAATATAATAGCAGAGAAAGTTGAAATGGTAGGAACTATGCGTACTTTAGACGAAGAACAAAGAAAAAAAACAAAAGGAGATATTGATAAGCTAATCAAAAGTATTTGTGCTGGATATGGAGGTGAAGGAGAAATAGAATTTTTTGAAGGATATAAAGCATTAATAAACAATGATGATGTAGTTAAAATTATTGAAAGAAATTCAAAAGAGGTCCTAGGGGATGACAAAGTTATTGTAGGAGATAATCCAAGTATGGGCGCTGAAGATTTTTCATATTTTGCAGAAATAGCAAAAGGTGCATTCTACAGTTTAGGGTGCGGAAATAAAGAAAAAGGTATAGTATATAATGGACACCATCCTAAATTCCAAATAGATGAAAAATGTTTAAAAATAGGAATGAGACTTCAAATAGAAAACATACTATCACTTACAAAAGCTTAAATAGGAGGAGATATGAATATTAAATATACAAAAATCCAGGGCCTAGGAAATGACTTTATAATAATAGATAATAGAAAAAAAATATTTTCGCCAAATGAGCTTAAAGAACTTGCAAGGAAATTATGCAAAAGAAGAATATCTATAGGCGCAGATGGATTGATGGCTGTAGAAAATTCAAAGGACGCGGATTTTAAAATGAGGTTCTATAATTCTGATGGAAGTATAGGAGAAATGTGTGGTAACGGAGCAAGATGTATAGTTAGATATGCATATATAAATAAGATAGCCCAAAAAAATATGAAGATAGAAACTACATCAGGGATTGTAGAAGGCCAGGTAATAGAAAATCGTAAAATATCAGTTAAGTTGAATAGTCCTACTTTGATAAAATTAGATGAAAGATTTATACATAAAGGTAGAGAATACTATGTTTCTTACATAGAACTAGGGAAGCCTCCTTTGCCACACTGTATTATAGAATATGAAAACCTAAATAAAGTAGAACTTGAAGAAATATTAGAATTAGGAAAATCTTTGAGACACTGGAAGGAATTTCCCAAAGGAGCCAATGTTAATTTTTTTGAAATCTTAGATGATGATACAGTTATAGTAAAAACCTATGAAAGAGGGGTCGAAGGATTTACATTAGCTTGTGGCACTGGTTCTGCCTCTACTGCCCTTGCAGTTTCCATTAAGAGCCTTTTAAATAGGGATTTAATCCACGTAAAAGTCATTGGTGGGGAATTAGATGTAAGGCTAGAAAAAAAGGAAGGAAATTGGGACTTGTACTTAATAGGAGATACAAATATTATATCTGAAGGTATAGTATTAGATGAAGATTTAAAGATAGGAGAGGATTAAAATGAAAATTTTTATTAGTGCAGATTTAGAAGGTTGTGCAGGTGTAACTACTTGGGAAGAGACAGATCCAAAACATAAGGAGTATGACAGGGCTGCCCTGGAAATGACAGAAGAAGTGTTGGCACTATGCGAAGGATTAATGGAAAATGGCGTAGATGAAATAGTAATTAAGGACGCTCATGATTCAGGAAAAAATATAATATACAACATGCTACCATCTAAAGTTAAAATATTTAGAGGTTGGTCTGGAGGACCTTATTCTATGGTAGATGGACTTGATAATACCTTCGACGGGGCTATATTTTTAGGATATCATTCTGCTGAATCTCAAAGTGGTAATCCCTTATCCCATACAATGACAAGAAAAATAAATGAAATAAGTATCAACGGAAGATTGTGTTCGGAATATTTACTTCATACATATGCTGCTTCTATTTATGGGGTACCTGTGATAATGATAACAGGAGATAAAATGATATGTGAAAGCGCAAAAGACTTTAATTCTTGTATTACAACGGCGGCTGTTAAAGAAGGAATAGGAAAAGGTGTACTTAGCTTAAATAGCAAAGATGCTCAAAAATTAATTAAAGAAAAAGCAAAAGAAGCATTATCTAAAATAGAAAAGTGCAACATTGATATACCAGATACTTTTATTATGAAAATTAAATTTAAAAATCATGATAATGCTTATAAAGCTTCATATTATCCAGGAATTAAGAAAATAGATGATTGTACAATAGAATACGAATCAAGGACGATTAAAGATATGCTTATAGCAAGAATGTTTATAGCTTAATAATTTGAGCCATAATATAGCTTTATATTATGGCTCAAAAAAATATATATAGGGGGAATTTATTGATTAACTGATTCTAAAAATACAATTTCTTTTTTATCTGCATTTAGATGCACTTTAGTTCCGAAAGGGATAGTAAATTGAGGATAAATATGACCGGCTCTAAAATTATTTACTATAGGTATATTATGTTTTCCAATAATATCTGCAAAAATTTTTGATAAGGAAGAATCTTTTTTATTTTGTGCACCTTTATCTGCTTTGCAATTTTTCCAAGTTCCTAAAATCACACCAGCACAGTCTTTAAATTTATTATTTAAATCTAAACTTGTAAGCATTCTGTCAATTATATAATTTAATTCATTAACTTCTTCTATAAATATGATCTTTCCCTTTGTTTCCATTTGATATCTAGTTCCTAAACCAACAGTTAAAAGGGATAGGTTTCCACCGATAATTTCTCCAGTACATTCTCCACTGGCAACAGTTTCTAATTCTTCTCCTTTTGGTGAAAAATATTTCCCTAAAGGTTCATTGGTGAATAAATTTCTTTTTAAAGAAGTCAATGTATAAGAATCTGTTTTATTGTAAGGGCTTTCGGAGGAAGGCATAGGTCCATGGAGAGTAGGCATATTACAGATGCTATTAAAAGCTAAGTGCAAACCAGTAATATCGCTATATCCTAAAAATAATTTAGGGTTTTCTTTTATGTAATTATAATCTATTTTATTGAGTATTCTTGGAGTTCCGTAACCACCTCTCACACAAAAAATTCCTTTAATATCTTTATTTTTAAAAGCGTCATTTATATCCTTAGCTCTTTGTTCGTCGGGACCAGCTAAATGTCCTTCTCTCATAAAGCAGCTTGGATAAAAAATAGGCTTTAAGTCCAAACTTTTAACTGCTTCTTCAGCTGTTTTAATGCTTTCTTTTTTTACTGCTGAGGCAGGAGCTATAACAGCAATAGTATCTCCCTTTATTAAAGATTTAGGTTTCATTATAAAGTAACCTCCTTTATACATAAATACATGCTAAAATCGTGCCAAGTTAATATATTGAAAATTACTTCATAAAATGGTATAAATAGAATGAATATTAAAACGAGGAGACAAACTATGGATTATAAAGAAAAGGCTTTAAAACTGCATAAAGAGAATACTGTAATAGATGCTCATTTAGACTTGGGAGCTATTATTTTTGAAAGAAAAAGAAAAGGTGAGAAGGATATCATTAAAAATCATTTTTTAAAGGATTTTAAAAAAGCGGGATTTAACATTATTGTAGCAGCAATATATGTTGACGACATATATATACCTGAGTTAGGTTTAAGGGTGGCTTTAGATCAAATAGTAGAGCTAAGAGAAGAGATTGAATCAAATGATGAATTAATGCTTGTAACTACAAAAAAGGATTTGAAAAACTCTTTAGAAAAAGAAAAAATTGGTATTATTATATCCTTAGAAGGTGCAGATCCAATTTTAAATGATCTTAATTTGCTTACTGTTTTTCACAAAATGGGTGTTAGAGGATTAGGATTAACTTGGAGTAGACGAAATTATGTGGCAGATGGTAGTTATTTCAACAACCCTGAAGAAGGTATAAAAGGAGGGATTACTCCATTTGGAGTAAAAGCTTTAAAAAAATGTGAAGAATTAGGCATATTCTTAGATGCTAGTCATTTAAATGACTCTGGGTTTAGTGATTTGGTAAAAGTATCGAAAAAACCATTTATAGCTTCTCACTCAAATAGCAGAGAAATAAACAATATAGTTAGAAACCTAACTAATGAGCAAATGAAAGAAATAGGCAAGAAAAATGGAGTAATAGGAATAAACGGCTATACTAGTATAGTCTCTAAGGATAAAAAAGAACAGAACATATCAAAACTATGTGACCATATAGAAAAAATAATTGAAAATGCAGGAGAAAATAGTATAGGTTATGGTTTTGATTTATGTGGTTTGCTGAGTGATTCAGAAGGACCCATAGACGTTGTTAAAAGTCACGAAGAGAGTTTATTAGTAACAGAAGAACTTTTGAAAAGAGGATATGCAGAAGAAACAATTAAAAAAATCATAGGAGGTAATTTTTATAACTTTTATGAAAAAATGTTAGATTGAGGGGTATTATGACGGATTTATTAAAGATAGAAAATATTTTAGATATTTTAGAAGAAGGTATTTTAATAATAAATGATAAATATAAATTTGAATATATAAATCAAAAAGCTAAGGAAATCCTTGGAATAACATTGAAAAGTGATAATAAATTTCACGAAAGTGGAAAGCTTGAAAATGGTGATATTATAATTATTGCGGACAATATATTAGGCTGTGACGATGGAAATTTAACACCTAAAGATTTAAATGAGTATATTAATATTCCTGAAAAGGGTCTAGAAAAAGGAGATTCGGTTATAGCTATAGGAGTTTATAATAACTCATCGATAAAATCGAAATTTAGATTTTGGAAGGGAAAAGAAAGTAATTTAAAATATACCCTAGAAGAGAAATTTTTAGACTATGAAATTAAAGTATGTATAGATGAAGTAGAAAAAACAATGGATATTACTATAAATAAAGAAAAGTATCTAATGGAATACCTATACAGCATAGGTCATATAGTAGTCATTGATGGAAAAAATGGAAGAGTTAAGTTTTTTCAAGATAAGGGATACTCATATAGAAATGAATCTATAGGAGAACTTTTAACAGGAAAAAAGTTTTCCCAAAAAGAGGAAAATTCAATTGGTTTAAACATTGTTGGGCAAAGCATAGAAGAAATATCAGGATATGAAGAGTTATACAACAATATAAAGAAAGCTTTAACCTATGAAGAAACAATAAAAAGTGAGATCGTTGAGATAAAAAGAAGACCAATATTTTGCACTACATCCCTTATAAAGGAAAAAGAAAATTTGGTAGGGGTTGTGGTAAAGATTGAAAGCATATCTGAGCTTCAAGATGTACTAAGACTAAGAAATGATGCAATAAATAATATTATAAAATCAGAAGAACATATGAGGGAGAAAATTAGGGAAAATAACGCAAAAATGTTAACGGGTATTTCTGGTAATAGTGCTTATATAAATAATGTTAAAAATTTAGGATATAAAGCATCTAAAATCAGCTCTACTGTTCTAATAACTGGAGAAAGCGGAACAGGTAAAACATTATTAGCTAAAGAAATTCACAAAAATTCTAATAAAAAAGGTAAATTTATCCATGTGAACTGTGGTGCTATCCCTGAGAATTTATTTGAAAGCGAATTATTTGGGTATGTAAAAGGATCTTTTACAGGAGCTTCAAACACCGGTAAAGAAGGATATTTCAGTATGGCAAAAAATGGAACAATATTTTTAGATGAAATTGGTGAAGTTCCGAAGAATGTACAGCCTAAACTACTCCATGTTTTGCAAGAAAAGCAGTTTTTTAAAATAGGAGATTCAGAACCAACAAAAGCTAATGCAAGAGTTATAGCAGCTACAAATATGAATTTAGAAGAAGGAGTAAAAGCCAATAACTTCAGAAAAGATTTGTACTACAGAATAAATGTTTTTCCTATAAACATACCTCCTTTAAGAAGGAGGAAAAAAGATTTATATGTGCTTATAAATAATATAATAAAAGAAATCACTAAAAAGTTAGAATTTCAAGAAAAACAGCTGTCAGGAGAAGCTTTTGAAAAATTAATGGACTATGATTGGCCGGGGAACGTAAGAGAATTAGAAAATGTGCTGGAAAGAGCAATTATAATAAGTGAGACTAATATAATATACCCTGAACACATAAATATACCTGATGAAAATATTAATAAAATATTGAAAGATGTTCTAGAAGCAACAGAAAAAAAGACTATAATAGAAACCTTAGATGCATGCAATTATAACAAAAAAATAACTATGAGAAAATTAGGTATTTCTAAATCAGCCTTTTATGAAAAATTAAAGAAATATGATATAAAAGACAAAAATTAGAACATTTTAAAGGACGGTTTTCCAGAAAAACGGAAAATACGTCTTTTTTTTATGCCATTTTACCCAATATTAAAGGATAATATTTGGCATAGATAATGCATTATATATTACATAGTTATAATTTAAAAAAAATAGGAGGGAACTATGAAGAAAAAATTATGTTTACTGTTAGCCATTATGTTACTTATTGCTCTACCATTAAGTGCATGTGGTGGGGGAGAAGTTGAAGAACCAACTGAAGGAGAAGAACCAGCTGAAGGAGAAGAAAGTGAAGAACCTGTAGTATTAAGAATTGGCATTATTCAAGAAGCTGATTCAACAAGTCCTTTGATAGCTACAATGACAGCAGCTGATAGAATGTTTAATTTAATGTATGATGACTTAATTGAATACGATGATAATTATAGACCTGTCGGTGGTTTAGCAGAGGATTGGACTGTAAGTGATGACGGATTAGTATGGACATTCAATCTTAAAGAAGGGATCAAATGGTTTGATGGAGAAGACTTTAATGCCGATGATGTTGTATGGACATATAATACAATGATTAATGGGGAATTTCCACAAAGTCCACAGATGGAAGGCATAACTGAAACAGTTAAAGTTGATGAATATACAGTCGAAGTTTATACAGAAGCACCAAAAGCTGATATGGAAGCCATAAGAACTAATATATTACCAGAACATATTTATGGTGAAAAAACTGAAGATGAACTTCACACATTTTCAGAAGATAATCCAGTAGGAACAGGTGCTTTTGAATTAGTAAATTGGGAACAAGGACAATTTTTAAGATTTAAAGCTAATGAAAATTACTTTAAAGGCGCACCTAACATTGATGAAATAGTATATGTGCTTTTCGCTAATACAGATACTTTGTTCCAAGCATTGAAAAATGGTGAAGTAGATGCAGTTGCGGAGCTTAGTTACAGTCAAGTTGAACAAGCAGAAGGTCTTGATGGTATTAAAGTTGTTCAACCAGATGGCATGAATTTTACAGAATTAGGCTTTAACTGCTGGGAAGCACCTGAATCAAAAGGGAATCCTCTAATGCTTGACCATAGAATTAGAGTGGCAATTGATACAGCACTAGATAAGCAACAAATAGTAGATATTGCACTGAATGGATATGGGGTACCAGGAACATCACTAATACCTCCTGCAGTAGGAGATTATCATTTTGAAGTTGATGAAGATTATGGATATAACCCAGAAAAAGCAATGGAAATCTTAGAAGAAGCAGGATATACAGATACTGATGGAGATGGAATAAGAGAAGCAGAAGATGGAAGCAAACTGGACTTTAGATTTGCTGTTATAACAAGTTATGGTGAAGCTTATG
>JAWOEG010000073.1:0-3687 GCA_046482875.1 Eubacteriales bacterium
TACCAAGTAGAATTTTCCATAATTTGTATAACAGGTAAAATTCTGCGTAGTCTACTCGCCACTGCTTACCTTATGGACAAAGTTTGCTCTACATTTTTGATATTCTTTGGAAATTTTCGCTTGTTTTTGTGAGAACATAATCTTCGAAATTTCCATCAGCATTAAATATACCTTTAAATATTAGAAAAAAATCATTTTTTGAAAGGTGTTCCATACCACCACTTCCTTTCATTGTTTAGGTGATTAGTTTGTTTAATTCTATCATCTGTCAGTTACATTTTAATTACATATAAAAAAGACCTCAATATGAGGTCTAATAAATTTTCTTTTATTTTTATCTAGCTATTTCTTTTTCATTCGCTTTTTCTTCAAGTAAAGGTTTAAAGTCTATGTTTATTTTAAGTTTGGCTATTTTAGGTTTTTGTTGAATCTTATTTCTGAATCTTTTTTCTATTATCATTAGTGCCTGCTGGTTAACTTCATGAAGAAGTATCAGTATCTGCTTGTCGTTCCAGAATGTAAACACATCTCCTTTTCTTAAAGACTTCTGGAGTATTTGACTCATCTCTTTTTCCCAATTTGTACTTACAGATATATCTTCTTTTTCTGATTCTAGAGTTATGATACTTATATAATCGTCTTCTGAGTTTCTTTCACTTTTTCTTCTTTGGTTATCTACTATAACTTTAAAGTCACTAAAATCACACTGCATAGCTCCTTTGGCATCTTCTAAGTCAATTTTATTCCAAAAATCTATAATTGTCATTTTTCTTTTTTCTGATATTGTACTTTTTATCTTTTTATAAAATTTATCTAATTTAGGTGAGGAATTTATTCCCATTTCTTTGTTTAGTAAGTTTATAACGTACTCGTAATGATTTAATACACTTGTGAAATGACCCTGTTTAAGCATTGCTTCCATAAGACAAATGTGTATTTCTTCATCGTAGGGTTCAAAATCTAATGCTTTTTCACAAGTTCTAGTTATTACATCGTAATTTTCTTTTTCTTTTAGTATTTCAATTGTTTGAAAAATCACCTTTATGTATAATCTATTGTAGTAATTTCGCACAGGAGTAAGCCATACTTCATATGCATTTTTTGATAGAAACATTCCTCCATAAATTTCCAATGCCTTATTATATATTTCAAGGGCTTCTTCTCTATTTACTGATAGCTTTTCGTCTCCCTGCTTTATAAGCTTTTCGAATTGGTCTACGTCTATATCGACGTTTTCTCCTACTTCCAATACATAGTTTCCATTTACAGAATTTATATTGAGGTACTTACTTTCATCTTCTCCCTCAGGAATCAGGCTTCTTATAGATTTTCTAAGTCTATATATCTGAGTACTAAGGGTATTTTTAGGATCTGAGTATTCATCTTCTGGAAATAGGTTTTCAATTATGGTTTCTGGTAGAATTCTTCTGTTTCTAAATGCTATGAAGTACTGGAGTAATTTATTTATTTTATAAGTAGGTGTACCTTTTTTTATCAGAGAGTTTTGATCTATTTTAATATCAAAAACTCCCAGGGTTTTGATTGTTACTTTCATTTTAACTCCTAATAGTACTATTCCAAATTATATTTTAATTATGTATAATTATACCATTATTAATTTTCAACAGCAATCTGTTTGTTAATTACTGAACATTCTTGGCTGTCTTATGTATATTATACCCAAATTTTGGTATAATATATAAAAGAAGGGAGATAATTTATATGAATAATACTATTAAAACTATTAAGGAAAGAGTTTCTTTAAGAAAATATGATGATAAAGAAATAAAAGAAAATCACTTAGATAAGATTTTAGAGAGTGCAATGAAAGCTCCTACCGCTGGTAACCAAATGCTTTATTCTATAATATTGATAAGAAACCAGGATACAAAGGATGCTTTAAGTAAATCTTGCGATAATCAGCCTTTCATATCTGAGGCTCCTCTGCTTATGTTGTTTGTGGCAGATCATCAAAAATGGTTTGATTATTATATTAAAAATAAGGTGAAAGACTATTCAAAAAAGGCAGGTATAAAGTTTGAGGCTCCACAAGAATCAGACCTGATTTTAGCCTGCGAGGATGCTATGGTTGCAGCTCAAAATGCAGTAATAGCAGCTGAGTCTTTAGGTATAGGTTCTTGCTATATCGGGGATATCCTTGAAAATTACGAGTATCATAAAGATTTACTAAATCTACCGGATTGGGCTTTCCCTATTTCTTTAATTACTTTTGGGTATTATCCGGAGGATTATCACAAAGTTCATAGAAAAAGATTTGATAAAAAGTTTATAGTTTTTGATGAAAAGTATAAGAGATTATCCGATGATGAACTGGACGAAATGTATGGAGATTTAGAGAAGTTCTATGTTAAAAGTAATAAGTATGAAGCCGATAATTATGCTCAGATGTTTTATTCTAGAAAAACTGGTGCAGATTTTAGTAAGGAAATGGCACGTTCTGTAAGAGTAGCACTTAAGAAATGGACGGGAGAACTACTTTAAGTTAATTTTCTTCATATCAATATATTAGGGTTATAGCCGAGCTATTATAAAGCTTACAATAGTTTCACGGTTATAACCCTAAACAATTTTAAATTTTGTTAAGTTTTTATGGTTATAACCACAAAAACTTGTTGTTTTTTGTTATTTATTGTGTGTATGTTCTATAATTAGATAATGTGCTTAATATTTTTCTATCTATACTTCAAACACCTTTCCAGCATTTAAACTTTCGAATTTTTCTCCATATTTTTTTGAAAGAAGGTATTCTGCAGCTAATCCTGTGCAATGACCTGCTGATATAAATTCTATGTCATATTTTTCTAATTTTCCTATAATTTCATTGATTTGTACTTCATCTTTGTTAAGCAAATGAAGTCCGCCTATGATTCCGTATACCTTATCGTTTCCAGTTATTTCTACAGAGTGCTCTACTATTTCAACTATGCCGGCATGGCTGCAACCAGTAACTATAAATAATCCTTTTTCCTTTAGGTTAAATACTACAGACATATCATCTAAAAAATAATCAACTTCATACTTATCTTCTTCAATTTTATTGTAGTATCCTGTAGGTTTAGTTCCTGTGTTTCTTTCGATTTGCCCTGTAGATAATGCACCTGGAAATATTTCAAAAGTTTCTTTAGTTAGATTTAATTTGCCGCCGTTTTTTTCTATATTTTTTTTGCTGTTTTCTTCTGAGATACCTTTGTATACTAAAGAGTCTACTTTTTTATATGTATCTCTGAATAAGTCGGTATGTCCTAGTATTTCAATATCTTTATCAATCTCTTTCAATAATCCTACCAGTCCACCAGTATGGTCGTTATGGCAGTGGGATAAAAATATCTTTTCAGTATTATTTAGATCCACACCTAAAGCTTTTGTGTTATAAAGTATAGGTTCGTGTTCTTGTCCAGTATCAAATAATAATGTATGGTCTTCTCCATTTGCAGTAAATTCTATGAAAAATGATATACCGTGTTGAGCTAAATATGGCTTTTGGCTATCTGCCTTATCATCCATTAAGGTTGTAATTTTTAATTTTTCTACTTCTGCTGAAAATATTTTTTTATTCATTTGGACCTCCCGTGAATTATTATTCTTCTCTAATTGCAAAATATTCTTCTAAGGTAGTATCTTCTTCGTATATTTTTTTAGCTAAATTTTTACCTACATATCTCAAAT
>JAWOEG010000016.1:0-38526 GCA_046482875.1 Eubacteriales bacterium
AAGTTCTTTTAAATGGTCTATACTCTCTACTTCATTTATTTTTTCATTCAACTGTACAAGTCCTTCTGAGAGTCGTGTGAGAAGTGTTTTTGAAGAAGTCCCTTTTACCTCTCTTAGTGCTTCTAACTGTAAGATTGTATCTTCTACTTGAAGGAGGGTATCTCCTAAAGCATATGCTGATATTGACATTATCATTGATAAAATTAATATTAATGCTATTATTTTCTTTTGCATAATTCCCCCTATTAATAATTGTTCTTTTTTTCATTACTTTTATCTTATATTATATTGGATTTATCTTCAATAAAAAATATATACTTACGGTTTCAACTTTATTATCTTCAAGATTTATTTAATTTTATTAAATATTAGAATCAAAAAAAAAGAGTAGTTCCAACTACTCTAACCTCTTTATAATTATAAATCCTGTACTAAAATATATAGTGTTCTTATTATTTCCAATTGGTGGAGACGGTGGGAGTCGAACCCACGTCCGAGAATACTTTCACAGAAATTTCTCCGAGCGCAGTCTCCTTTAAAATGTCACTACATGCAGTAAAGGAAACAAACCTACACATAGCTATCTCAAGTTATTCTATATTAGGTCTGAGAATCCCTAGTATAGTTGCCTGCCATTAATGATACTCACAGACCGGCATGCAGGACTACCGGCAGGAGCAACAGCCTATTTAGGCTGCGAATGCAAAATTATTATCTTCTGCGTTTAAATTTAATTTGCCACTTTTTATGTTGTTCAGCGCAACAGCTCGCTTATCCAGCTTCTGTATCCCCGTCGAAGCCAATTTCGTCCCCAAATTTATTAATAATCTCTTTCAGCTCTCTGAATTCTTCTTTGAGCTTCTTTTTTAGCTATATCTCTTCTTTTGTCATATACTTTTTTACCTATAGCCACTGATAATTCTATTTTTACAAGTCCATCTTTTATATATACACTTAATGGAATTAATGAGTAACCTTTTTGAGTTACCAATCCAATAAGTTTTCTAATTTCTCTCTTATGCAAAAGAAGTTTTCTGACTCTTCTTGGATCTTTATTGTATATATTACCCTGTTCATAAGGGCTTATATGCATGTTGTAAAGAAAAACTTCTCCATTCTGAACGTCTGCATAGCCATCCTTAATATTTACCTTGCCTGCCCTGACAGATTTAACCTCAGTTCCAGCAAGAACAATACCAGCTTCATATACATCTTCAATTGTGTAGTTGTGTTTGGCTTTTTTATTTCTAGCCGCAACGTATCTTTTTTCTTTCATTATATCACCTTTTCAGATTCATAAGTATAACAGAATATTTGTTCTATGTCAAATATTAAGATTCCTCCAAAGACGCTTTCTTACCAATCAACTTACAGTCTCTTGGGAAAGCTATTCGTGAGACCTGCTAAAATTCTTATTGAGAATTTTGCTAGGGCTACAGACAAGCTCTGGATGACAATACAAGATGCTCCTTTAAGCTCTGGTCGATTAAACTCTATTTTAAATAGAATTAAAAATAATTAATAATAAAAGAAGAAGACTTCGAAGTATTTCGCAAGAAATATAGAACAAATGAGAAAATTGTAAAGAACGAAATGTTTGAGCAAAGCGAGTTTTGAGTTCTATTTTCGAATGTTTCTAATTATTTCTCGAAATACGTAGCGTCTGATGATTAATTTTAATTATTTAATTCGTACCAATATATCTGAATGACTTAAGCATCTAGTCTACAAACACAAAGTCTATATCTCTTTTCGTCAAATTTACATTTAATAGTTTTACTTTTACTATCTCACCTATTTTTATCTGTTTATTTGTTCTTTCTCCTATAAGCGTCAGATATTTTTCGTCAAAATTATAGTAATCATCTGTCATATTTGATATATGTACTAGTCCTTCTATAGTGTTGTCCAATTCTACAAAGGCACCAAAACTTGTTACGCTTGAAATCACTCCCTCAAATATATCTCCAATTTTGCTAGACATATATCTTGCTACATTATAATCCCAATCTTCTCTTTCAGCTTTTTCTGAATTTCTTTCTGTTTGGGAAGCATATTGAGATATTTCTTCCAATTTGCTATTTTGACTATCTAAGTTATTATAATCAAGTTTATTATTTATAAAGTCTTTTATTATACTATGTATTTGCAGGTCAGGATATCTTCTTATAGGTGAAGTAAAGTGAGAATAGTAGTCAGAAGCCAACCCAAAGTGACCGTCGGGATAATTTGAGTATACAGCTTTTTTTAATGATCTTAACATCAATGTGTTTATTACAGTTTCTTCTTTCTTTCCTTTTACTTTTTCAACTAGTCTCTGTAGTTCTTTAGGATGTATGTTTTTTACCCCTTTTAGTGTATATCCAAAGTTATATATGAATTTATTAAATTCTTCTACTTTTTCCTCATCAGGTTCTTCATGCGTTCTGTATATAAAAGGAACCTTTGACCAATACATATTTTCAGCAATTGTTTCATTTGTAAGAATCATGAATTCTTCTATCATTCTATTGGAAATTCTTCTTTCAGTTTTTCTTACTTCTTCTACTTCATTATCTTTGTTCATTATAATTTTAGCTTCTTTGAATTCAAAATCTATACATCCTCTATCGTCTCTTTTTTTCTTTAAAATTTTAGCTAATTCCGCCATAATTTCTAGGTCTTTTACTATGTGTTTATATCTCTTTTTTAATTCTTTATCTTGATTTTCAAGTATGTTTGATACATCTTCATATGTCATTCTTTCTTTACTATTTATAATACTTTCATATATTTTATGATCTATTATATTTCCTTTACTGTTTACTTTCATAACAACTGAAAGTGTTAGCTTGTCTTCTTTAGGATTCAGACTACAAACTCCATTTGAAAGCTCTTTTGGAAGCATAGGAATAACTCTATCCGCTAAATATGTACTTGTTCCTCTTTCATAAGCTTCTTTTCTTAAGTTCGATTTTTTACCTACGTAGTGGGTAACATCGGCTATATGCACTCCTAATTCAAAATTGTTATTTTCAAGTTTTTTAATGTGTACAGCATCATCTAAGTCCTTTGCATCTTTACCATCTATTGTTATTATATTATAATCTCTAAAGTCTTTTCTTTTTTTTATTTCTTTTTCCTTTATTTTCACCTCTATATCAATAGCTTCTTTTATAACTTTTTTAGGGAAAGAATATTTTATATTATTTCTTTTTAAAGTAGCTTTAATATGAGTTTCATAATCTTTTATATCTCCTATTATTTCTGATATATATCCTTCAGGGTTTTTTCTGTCGTAAGACCACTTAGTTACTTTTACAACTACTTTTTCTCCGTTTTTTGCACCGTTAAAGTTTTCTTTTGTAACAAATATGTCTTTTGAAATTCTATCGTCGTCAGGAATTACAAATGCAAAATACTTATCTTTTTGAAAAGTACCTATTACTTCTTCATTTCCTCTTTTTATTATTCTTACAACTTTGCCTTCTTTCTTTTTTACATTAGTAGCATTTTTCATTGGTCTAAGTATAACCTTATCTCCATGTATAGCTCCATTTAAATCCGATGGAGATACAAAAATATCTTCCCAGTTTTTATCTTCCGGTAGGAAAAAACCAAAGCCTTTAGCACTACCCTGTATTTCTCCTATTAGAAGGTTTAATCTATGTGGTAGTGCATACCTACTAGTTCTTGTTTTTATAACTTTTCCTTCTTTTTCTAAATCATCAACAATTTTTGTTATTTCTGTTTTCATATTTTTAGAAGTATCTATTTTTTGTATTATTTCTTCCATTAACATGGGTTTATAAGCTTCTTTATCCATAAAAGCTAATATTTTTTCTTTTAATTTCATTGTTACTCCCTTTTCGCTCCTTTAGTTGAAGCCATTTTATTTAATAAATCAACATCGTATGTGTTTATTAAATCTTTATCTAATTTCTTTTTCGCTATATTTATTAATTCCTCTATTAAGTCTTTAAATCCAAGTCCTGAAGGTTCCCATAAATAAAAGGATACAGAACCCGGAATCGTGTTGATTTCGTTTACATATATATTTTTACCTTCAAGCAAGAAATCTACTCTTGCAGCTCCACTTGCATTGATAGATATGAATGATTTTTTAGCAATTTCCATTATTTCATTAGTTATGTTTTCCGGTATATCTGCTGGGATTACTCTTTTCGAATCACCTTTGATTTTAGAGTTGTTTACATATTTATCTTCGTATTTTAAAAATTCCTTCCATCCTACAGGTTCCTCACATTTTGAAACCCTTACCTTTTTCTCATAGCCTAAAACACCGCAGTTTATTTCTCTCGCATTAACCAGACATTTTTCTACTATTATTTTTTTATCATAGGATACTGCAACTTCCATCGATTCTTCCAGTTCTTTTTGATTCTTCGCCTTTGTTATTCCTATACTTGATCCTAAATTCGAAGGTTTTACAATTAGTGGATATCCAAGTTCTTCTGCTTCTTTTAGGACTTGTGCTTTGTTTTCAATAAACTCGCTTTTGTAAAACCATCTGTAATCTACTAACGGAAGTCCTTCATCTTTAAATACCTTCTTCATTATTATTTTGTCCATTCCTAAAGCCGAAGCTTTAACATCACTAAAAGCATAAGGTACTCCGATATTTTCTAAGATACCTTGAAGGGTACCATCTTCTACTCCTGTACCATGAGTAGCAGGGATTACAATGTCTATTTCTATATCATTTTCTTTTTTTCCAAATAGGCCCTTCTTCTCTTCTCTACTTATAAGTATCATTTTATTTTTTTGGCTACTCTTCCAAGGTATTCTTTCTACAGTAGCACCAAATTCTTTATTCTTATATGTATTGATATCCCTTAAAATTTTCCCTGTTAGCCATTTACCCTCTTTTGTTATATATATTATATAGGGTTTGTATTTGTTTTTATCAATATTATCAAATATTTGAAGTCCAGTAATGATTGATACTTCGTGTTCTACGCTTTCTCCTCCAATTATTATGCCGATATTTTCCATACAATTCCTCCTATTATTTATTCGCTGTAGGTGTCCGGTAAATCATTTTCAAATAAAACTACATCTTTTGCTTTTACAATCTTACCTATTAAAACTTGGGCTTCTTCTAAGTTTTTTACAACACTAATTTTATTTGTATCGTAACCCTTACTCTTTAAGCCATCGTATATAGGTTGTGTTTGTTTCTTTCCAACAAGTATAACTTTATCGCAAACTTCCGCTATTTTTTCTCCAAATTTAAAGTTTTCATCTTTTTGTAGTTTACCTAATTCTACCATGCCCGGTGTAACAATTATTTTACTACCTTCCGTAAAGTCTTTTAGTACCTCTAAAGCTGCTTCAGCACCTTTAGGATTTGAATTGAAAGCATCATCAATTACGTATACACCTGTGCCAGGGTCTATGAGCTGTAGTCTGTGTTCTACAGATTCTATTCTTTCAATACCACTTGAAATCTGAACTAATGTCATATCCATAGCATATGCTGCTGCAACACCAGCTAAAATATTTAATATATTGTGTTTTCCCAATAATTTAGTTCTACACTCAACACTTCCTTTTTCTTTTATATGGAGTTTAAAGGTCGATCCTTTATTGGTTGTTTTTATATCTTCAGCATATATATCTACGTCGTCTTTTGACTCAATACCGTATAATATTTTATGTCTATATGTTTTGTCAGCTAATTTTCTTACGTATTCATTATCGTAATTAAATATAGCCGTCCCATCTGCTGGAAGTTCTTTTATCAATTCATATTTGGTTTTCATAATATTTTCTATAGATTTGAAAGTTTTTAAATGACTTGGTCCTATCGATGTTATTATACCTATTTTAGGATTTACTAATTTCGCTACTTCTTTAATTTCTCCTAATCTCTCAGCTCCTAGTTCTGCCACAAAAATTCTATTTTCTTCATCTAATTCTTCATTAATAAATTTACTAATCCCCATAGGTGTATTGTAGCTATTGGGTGTGTGTATTGTTTTATATTTTTGAGCTAGTATTTTTGACGTTATAAATTTTGTACTTGTTTTACCGTAACTACCGGTTATTCCTATTGTAGTAAGTCCTTCTATACTTCTTGATTTATTATATGCTTTTTTATAAAAGTTAAGATTAACAGATTTTTCTATAGGTGCAACTATCCAGTTTCCTAATATTAAATAGTAACTTGAAAAATATAGGGCTAAACTTAGTATAAATATTGAAATTGGAATATAGTAAATGTCCCCGGCTATTAATTTCACTACTAAAATTACTAATAATAAGTCTAATACAGAAACTAAAATTGTGCCTCCAAATAATCTTTTAGCTCTTTCTGTGTAAACTAATGGTTTTTTATTTTCTGTCTTTATAAATTCCAAGGAATATATATTAGTAGCTACCCATAAACCTATATAAATAAATATATTATAGGGATAAATTATATATATACTGGTTATAGCTGCGGTTATTATTACCAAAAATCCTGTTTTTCTAGTGTTTGTTTTATTTTTATTGTTATTTACCCAGTTTTGATATTTTTCATTGTCGTACATTTCCAACTGCATCATGTGCAAATAATACCTTAATCTAAAAAATAGATTAAATCCCCACGTAATTACACCTAAAATTAATCCATATACCATAATTTTCACTCCTTGTTTAAGTTACTATAAAGATAAGTCATCTTTAAAAAAATATTTTACAGCTGCTCTAAATTTAACTATATTATCTAAATAGGAATAATGTGAACCATCCTCTATAATTACTAAACCGCTGTCTTTTATTTTCTCTTCCATAATTTTTCCCATATATAAAGGGGTTTGTTCATCTTCTTCCCCCCAGATTAGTAAAGTTGGGATCCTTATTTTTTCTAGCAAGGGTTCAAGGTCATCGTTTACTACTTTAACCATTGTTTCTCTCATTATTCCTTTTGCTTGGCTATAGTCAGTAGAACCAAATTTTTTATAAAATTCCTCTAATTTATCTTTATTGTTTTTATTAAAAAACAAATAAATTTTTTTTAGAGTTTTAAACCAGTAGACCTTTAAATAGTATTTATAAATTCTTTTTGGTATAATACCTGCACTATCAACTAAAACCAGTTTATTTACAACGTCAGCATACTTAGATGCTAATATAATACCTATTCTCCCACCATGTGAGTGGCCAATTACATTTGCCTTTTCGATACCAAGCTTTTTTATAAATTTATATATAATTTCACTGTATGTAAAACTATCCATTGGCTCTTTAGGATTATCGCTTTTTCCAAATCCAGGTAAGTCTACGGATGTAATTCTAGCAAAGTTTTTAAGGTGTATAAGTATAGGATTCATAGTCTCTATACTTCCTCCCCAACCGTGAAGTAAGATTATATCATAGCCTTTACCTTCCTGTATATAATTTATATTCATTCCATCTATACTGATTTTCATTTTTTCCCCATTTTTTTTAATCTTTGGCCTACTAAATTATACCAAATAAATTGCTTTATTAAAAGAAAAAACACATGAGCCAGTCATGTGTAGTTTAATTATTAGTATGTAAATAAATAAAGCACCAGCAAAGCCAGTGCTCTATAACCTATTTAAAAAGTATTCCACCGTATTGTGCTATCAATGGTCCAAATACAAGGGACACTATTGTCATTAACTTTATTAATATATTTATTGATGGTCCTGATGTATCCTTGAATGGATCACCTACAGTATCTCCAACTACAGCTGCTTTATGAGCATCGCTTCCTTTTCCACCGTAGTTTCCTTCTTCGATGAATTTTTTAGCATTATCCCAAGCTCCACCTGCATTTGCCATCATAATTGCCATTAGAACTCCTGTTACTAATGCACCTGCTAATAGTCCACCTAAGGCTTCTTTACCCAGAAGTAGTCCTATTACTAAAGGTACAACTACTGCTAGCAATCCCGGCACTACCATTTCTTTAAGTGCTGCTGCTGTACTTATGTCAACACATTTTTTGTATTCCGGTTTTGCTTTACCTTCCATAATTCCTGGTATTTCTTTAAATTGTCTTCTTACTTCTTCTATCATAGAAAATGCTGCTTTTCCAACTGCATTCATTGTGATAGCGGAGAATAAAAATGGTAACATTCCACCTAATAACAATCCAGCTATTACTACCGGCTCAGTTAAGTTTATTACCGATATTTCTACAACCTGAGTATAGGATGCAAAAAGAGCTAATGCTGTTAGTGCTGCCGATCCTATTGCGAATCCCTTACCTACTGCTGCTGTAGTATTTCCTACTGAATCAAGTTTATCTGTTATTTCTCTTACTTCTTCAGGTAGTTCACACATTTCTGCTATGCCACCTGCATTATCTGCTATTGGCCCGTATGCATCTACCGCTACAGTCATTCCTGCTGTAGAAAGCATTCCTACTGCAGCAAGTGCTATACCGTAAAGTCCCATTGCCGGGTCTGCTGTCCCACCTGATAGGTAGAAGGCAACTAGTATACCTACTGACAATACTATCAATGGCAATGCTGTCGAACCCATTCCTACACCTAATCCACTTATAATATTAGTTGCTGCCCCTGTGTTAGATTGGTCAGCTATCTTTTGAACTGGTGCATATTCTGCTGATGTATAATATTCTGTTAACTTTCCTATAGCAAGACCTACAACTAGTCCCGTCACTATAGCTATAAATGGTTTTGTGCTGTTTAATACTACATTACTTAGTATAAATGCTACTATTATTATTATTATTGAACTTATATAAGTTCCTGAATCTAAAGATTTTTGAGGATCTCTTCCTTCTTTTCCTCTAACAAATAAGGTTCCTATAATTGATGCAACAATACCTGATGCTGCTAATAACAGTGGAAATAAAGCTCCATCTGCTCCGTATACTAAACTACCTAATGTAATTGCAGAAATAATTGAACCTACATATGATTCGAATAAGTCCGCTCCCATTCCCGCTACATCACCAACGTTATCTCCAACATTATCAGCTATTACTGCTGGGTTTCTTGGATCATCTTCCGGTATTCCTGCTTCTACTTTACCTACTAAATCTGCTCCTACATCTGCAGCTTTTGTATAGATACCACCACCAACACGACCAAATAAGGCTATTGATGAAGCACCAAGTGCAAATCCAGTTACTATACTTGGGTCTCTAAAAATTATATATAGGCTTCCTACTCCAAGCAATCCTAGTCCTACAACTGCCATTCCCATTACTGCTCCTCCTGAGAATGCTATTGAAAGCGCCTTGTTCATTCCAGATTCTTTTGCTGCGTTTGCTGTTCTTACGTTTGCTTGAGTTGCTACTATCATTCCTAAAAATCCAGCTAATGCTGAGAAAACTGCTCCTATTAAGAATGAAATTGCAGTCGGCCAATTTAGACCAAATCCTATTATTAAAAATAATACTGCTGCGAATACTGCTAAAGACTTGTATTCACGACTTAAGAAAGCCATAGCACCTTCTTGAATATATGTGGATATTTCTTCCATCCTTTTGTTGCCTATACTTTCTTTTTTAATTGCTACTGCTTTTATATAAACATATATTAAAGCAACCACACCTAAAATAGGTGCTAAATAAATACTCATTAAGTTACCCTCCTATTGTGTACTAATTATTTATTATTGTAATGCTGCTAGGGCTAATGCCATAAGAATAAAAAATACTGCTGAAGCTGTTGTAAGCTTTTCTAGCAGGCCTTCATAACTTCTTCCTTTATTTTTACCCCAAAGAGACTCTCCGCCTCCTGCTATATCACCTGATAATCCTGCAGATTTACCTGATTGTAAAAGTATGCTAGCTATCAAAATCAAACTTGATATAATTAGGAGTGATTGTGCAACTAGTTCCATTACTACACCTCCTTTTTAAATTAACAAATGTATTTTAACATAGTGGAAATTTAAATTCAACATATAAATTTTATTTCTTTTCTATTATAATACAAATTTTCAAATTTAACAATTAAATCTATAATACTGATTTTCAAAAATGACAAAGCATATACTTTTATATGCTCTGTCGTTTATTTTTAGTGTCTAAGACCACCAATAATTTAATTATTAATATTACTTTTTTATAATTTATTTATTTTTCATACTATTTCAAGTTGTAAAAAACGTCTTTACCTTTATACTGTCCTGTTGTACCCAGGATATCTTCTAATCTTAGAAGTTGGTTGTATTTAGCTACTCTATCTGATCTTGCAGGTGCTCCTGTTTTTATCTGCCCTGCATTTGTAGCGATAACTAAATCAGCTATGGTATAATCAGAAGTTTCTCCAGATCTGTGGGATACAACAGCTGTATATCCCGCTGTCTTTGCCATTTCAATAGCGTCTAAAGTTTCTGTGATTGTACCTATTTGGTTTAGTTTGATAAGGATTGAATTTCCAATACCTTCTTCTATTCCACGTTTCAACCTTTCTACATTAGTTACAAAAAGGTCATCACCCATTAGCTGAATTTTGTCGCCTAATCTTTCAGTAAATAACTTCCATCCTTCCCAGTCTTCTTCGTCTAAACCATCTTCAATAGAAATTATAGGATATTTTTCTACTAGTTCTTCATAGAAGTCTACTAATTTTTCTACAGTAAATTCTTTTCCCTCACCAGCAAATTTATATTTTTTGCTTTCTTTGTCATAAATTTCTGATGCTGCAACATCTAAGGCAAGAACTACGTCATCTCCAGGTTTATATCCGGCTTTTTCGATTGCTTCTATTATGGTTTTTAGAGCTTCTTCATTTGAAGATAAATTAGGTGCAAATCCACCTTCGTCACCAACACCAGTGCCTAATCCTTTTTCCTGCAATACTTTTTTAAGGTTATGATATATTTCTGCTCCTATTTTTAGGGCTTCTTTGAAAGATTTAGCTCCTACAGGCATTACCATGAATTCCTGTATATCTACGTTATTATCAGCGTGTTCTCCACCGTTTAGTATATTCATCATAGGTACTGGTAGTGTTTTTGCATTTACCCCACCTAAATATTGGAATAATGGCAACCCTAATGTGTCAGCTGCTGCTTTAGCACATGCCATAGATACACCTAAAATTGCATTAGCTCCTAATTTACTTTTGTTTTTTGTACCGTCAAGTTCTATCATTATCTGGTCTATCATTACCTGATTTGTTGAATCTACTCCAAATAACTCCGGTGCTATTATTTCATTTACATTGGCTACGGCATTCTCAACACCTTTTCCTAAGTATCTATCTTTGTCTCCATCTCTTAATTCTACAGCTTCAAATTCTCCCGTTGAAGCTCCCGATGGTACTGCTGCTCTTCCGTATCCTCCACTTTCAGTCCAAACTTCTACTTCTACTGTTGGATTTCCTCTTGAATCTAAAATCTCTCGTGCATAAATATCTGATATCATAGTCATATTTTTCCTCCTCTTATTTTACTAATGATTCTCCTGTCATTTCTTCTGGTTTTTCTATTTTCATCAAATCTAATATTGTTGGAACAATGTCAGCTAATCTACCTTCTCTCAAGGTGTATTTTTCGTCACTTATCAAAATACAAGGTACTTTATTATTGGAATGAGCTGTCATTACCTCTCCATCCAATAGCATTTCTTCTGCATTTCCGTGATCTGCTGTTACAAGCATATTATGTTTATACTCTTCTACGTAATCTGCTATTTCCCCCAAGCATTCATCTACAGTTTCTACAGCTTTTACAGCTGCATCTATATCTCCTGTATGCCCTACCATATCTGGATTTGCAAAATTTATTATTACAAAATCCAAATAATCTTTATCCAATTCTTCCAGCAGTTTATCCTTTATTTTATAAGCACTCATTTCCGGCTGCAAGTCGTAGGTTGCTACTTTTGGAGATGGTACAAGTACTCTTTCTTCTCCTATATAAGGTTTTTCTACTCCTCCGTTAAAAAAGAAAGTAACGTGAGCATATTTTTCCGTTTCTGCTATTCTCAGCTGTTTCTTGCCTAATTTGCCCAAATATTCTCCGAATGTATTTTTTAGCTCTTGGGGTTCAAAGGCCACATCAATGTTTTTTATAGTTTTATCGTACTGGGTCATTGTAACATAAGTTAGGTCTAGTTTTTCTCTATCGAATTTATCAAAATCATCGTCAAGAAAAGCTCTAGTTATCTGTCTAGCCCTGTCCGGTCTGAAATTATAAAATATTATACTATCCTTATCTTCTACCATACAGTCTTCATTAACTATAACGGGATTTATAAATTCATCTGTTACATCAGCATCATAGGATTTTTGAACAGCATCTACAGGATCAGAATTTTTTGCTCCTATTCCCTGAGTCATAGCTTCATAGGCTTTCTTTGTTCTTTCATACCTATTATCCCTATCCATAGCATAATATCTTCCTGAAATTGTGGCAATATTCCCTATTCCTATTTCTTCAATTTTTTCTTGAAGTTCTTTAATAAAGTTAATTCCACTTGTTGGTGAAACATCTCTTCCGTCTGTAAAACAATGGATACACACATTTTTAACACCTTTTTTCTTTGCAGTGTTTATTAAAGAATAAAGATGCCCGTTAAAACTATGCACTCCACCATCTGATAGCAGTCCGAAAAAATGAAGCTTACTTTTATTCTCTCTTGCATTATTAAATGCTTTATTAATCTTCTCGTTTGATTCTATACTACCATCTTTTATAGCTTTTGTTATTCTTGTAAATTCCTGATAAACTATTCTACCACTTCCAATGTTCATATGTCCTACTTCCGAATTTCCCATCTGTCCTTCTGGAAGTCCAACATCAAGTCCACTGGTCCTTATTTGTGTATTGGGGTATTTTTTTATTAGTCTTTCGAAATTAGGAGTATTTGCTTTTAAAACCGCATTGCCTTCATAATCTCTTCCTATTCCCCAACCATCTAGTATCATTAATATTGAGGTTTTTTTATTCATATATATATCTCCTAAAAGTCTATTATTTTATTAAAGTCTTCACTTTTCAAACTTGCTCCACCGACCAATGCTCCATCTATATCTGATTTATTCATAAGTTCTTTAATGTTGTGAGGTTTTACACTTCCACCATACTGTATTCTTATATTTTCAGCCCTTTCTTCGTCATATAGGTCTAAAAGAATACTTCTTATGTATTTAATCATATTATTAGCATCATCACTTGAAGCAGTTTTCCCAGTTCCTATAGCCCAAATAGGCTCGTAAGCAATTGTTATATCTGCTGCTTGCTCTTTGCTTATACCTTGTAGATCTGAAATTATTTGGTTTTTAACTTTTTCCTTTTCTTTACCAGATTCTCTTTCTTCCAAGGTTTCTCCAACACATAATATAGGCTTAAGTTTATGCTGTATTGCTTTTTTTACTTTTTTATTTATTGTTTCATCTTTCTCATTAAATAACTGTCTTCTTTCTGAATGTCCTATTATTACATATTCAATGTTCATTTCTTTAAGCATTAAAGGAGATATCTCTCCTGTATATGGTCCTTCCTCTTCATAACTCATATTCTGAGCCCCTAGATAAATTTTTCTATTTTTCAATTCCTTGTTTAATAAATATAAAGAAGTATAGGTTGGACATACCAATACATCTACATCAATTTCTCCATTTTCTTGTAAGAATTTATCTATCTCCTTAGCTAATTTTAGAGATTCTTCAGGAGTTTTGTTCATTTTCCAGTTTCCTGCTATAAATGGTTTTCTCATTTTTTCCTCCTTAAAAGGTTATTTATCTTCTATTACTTCTATACCTGGTAGTTTTTTGCCTTCCATAAATTCTAGGGAAGCCCCACCACCTGTAGATATATGAGTCATATGTTTTTCTAATCCAGCTTTTTTAACAGCTGAGGCACTATCACCACCACCTATTATCGATATTATATCGTTTTCAGCCAGTACCTGGCATATTTTATTTGTACCTTCTGCAAAGTTATCAAATTCAAAAACTCCCATAGGACCGTTCCAAATTACTGTTTTAGAATCTTTAATAACCTTCGTAAATAGTTCTATTGATTTTTCTCCAATATCTAGTCCCATATAATCTGGAGGAATATTTTCAAAACTTACTGTTTTCCATTCAGAATCATTACTAAAATTTTCTGCTACCTTATAGTCTATAGGCAGTACTAAATCTACTCCCTTATCCTCAGCTTTTTTCATGAGCTTATTAGCTAGGTCTATCTTATCTTTTTCCAAAATAGATTTTCCTACTTCGTATCCTTGGGCAGCTAAGAAAGTAAATGCCATTCCTCCTCCAATTACTATTTTATCAGCTATATTTATCAGGTTATCTATTACATTTATTTTATCAGATACTTTTGCTCCTCCTAATATTGCTACTAAAGGTTTTTCAGGATTTTTTAATACTCCACCTATTTTTTCTATTTCTTTTTCTACAAGAAATCCTACTGCATTGGGAAGTATTTTAGCAACACCAACATTAGACGCATGAGCTCTATGGGATGTACCAAAGGCATCATTAACAAAAACATCTCCTAGTGCGGATAGTTCCTTAGCAAAATCTTCGTTATTTTCTTTTTCTTCTTTTCTAAATCTTGTGTTTTGGATAAGTAAAATTTTATCAAAGTCCTTTTTAGAAAGTTCTACTACTTCAGCATTTATAACATCATCGTAATCAGCAAAAACAACATCATTATCAAAAATTTCATCTAGTCTTTCACCAACAGGCCTTAGACTTAATTTCTTATCTGGGAATCCTTTAGGTCGACCTAGATGAGACATAAGAATAGGTTTTCCGCCCTTTTTTAAAATATATTCTATTGTCTGTGATGCAGTTGTAATTCTATTGTCATCTGTGATTTTCCCTTCATCGTTTAAAGGAACGTTGAAGTCACATCTTACTAAAACTCTTTTATCCTTAATATCTAAATCTTTTATAGTTTTTTTCATGATATCCCTCCAATTATCTTATACCCTAATAGTAATACATTATTAAAATAAAATAAAGTGCCTAACAGCACTTTATTTTTATATTTTTATAGTTTACTCATATATCTTGCTGTTCTTATTAACTGTGCAGTGTATGACATTTCATTATCGTACCAACTTACTACCTTTACCATTTGTTTGCCATCAACTTCCATTATTCTTGTAAGTTGAGAGTCAAATAAGCTTCCATAAGTTGTTCCTATAGTATCACTCGAAACTATAGGGTCATCTGTATATCCCAGACTTTCATTTGAAGCTTCTTTCATAGCTTTATTGATTTCTTCTACTGATGTGTTTTTTTCTAATTCTACTACTAAATCAACTACAGACCCCGCAGCCGTCGGCACACGCATTGCCATTCCATCTAATTTCCCATTTAGGTGGGGCATTACTTTACCAACTGCAGCTGCTGCTCCTGTTGATGTTGGAATTATGTTTGATGCTGCAGCCCTACCTCTTCTTGATTTAATTCCTTTTTGATGAGGACTATCTAATGTTGGTTGATCATTTGTATATGCATGTATTGTTGTCATAAGTCCTTTTACTATTTTAAAATTATCATCCAAAACTTTTGCTACAGGTGCTAAACAGTTTGTAGTACATGATGCTGCTGATACAACCTTTTCGCTACCATCAAGAATATCATGGTTTACATTATATACTATTGTCTTCATTTCACCTTTACCCGGTGCTGATAGTAATACTTTCTTAGCTCCGGCTTTTATATGTCTTTCGGCTTCTTCTCTTTTAGTAAATACTCCCGTACATTCTAATACAACATCAACATCAAGTTCTCCCCAAGGTAGGTCTTCCGGATTTTTTTCTGCAAACACAGGAATTTCTCTTCCATCAACTATAAGTTTTTGTTCTTCTTCCATTTTAAAGTCTACGCTGTCTTTTTTAAATCCTCCCTGTGATGAGTCATACTTAAGTAGGTAGGCTAAAGTCTCAGCATCAGTTAAATCGTTTATTGCTGCTATCTCAAATTCCTCGTCATCAAACATTAATCTAAAGGCTAATCTACCAATTCTTCCAAATCCATTAATTGCTATTTTCGTTTTCATTATTATCTTCCTTTCTAATTTAGTTTTAAAATTTCTTTCGATGTTACTTCATCTGTTACTAATATGTAGTTTTTATAATATTTTGAAAAAGCATATATTGCTTTTGCTTTTTTTATACCTGCTGCAGAACAAACAGCATTATCTATATTTTGTAAATCATCTAGTGCAATTCCCACCGAAGTCGAATGCATAATTGGTTCTCCATCTTCATTAAAATAAAATCCTAAAGATTCAGCGCAGGCTTTCTTAATCCTTAATTCATCTCTTGTTAGCTCTGGAAGATTTCTTCTTGTTGCCATATCTTCAGACCTTCCTAATCCAAAAAGCAAAAGATTCACCTCTTTTAAATCACTTAATATTTTTTTAATCTGGGGATTAGTTTTTAATGCCTCTAAGATCTCAGGCTTAATATTGTCAGGAACATGCAGAAGCCTATATTTTGCACCTATTTTTTTTGCTAATTTAGATGCTATGGAGTTTGCTTGAATGTCTATACTTTCTCCCATCCCTCCTCTTCCTGGTAAAACTAATAAATTATCGGGATATTTCTTTTCTTCCATCTGCTCTGCTACTACAGCCATAGTAGTTCCTCCCATAATTGCAATCTTAGAGTCTTTTTTTATTAAACCTTCTACTACCTTGGCTGTTTTTTTACCTAGGTCTTTAAATACTACATTGCTATTAGAAGAATCTCCCTCGACAATATATACATCTTTGATACCTAACTTATCTTTAAGTCTAGATTCTATTTCTTTAAGGCCTTTTATTTTATAAGATAGTTCTTCTAAGTCTTCAATTAAGTCCTCACCTTTTTTAGATATAAACATACCGTTGTTTTCTACAATTATCAACCCTAATTTTCTTAAATTATCTGTTTCTGACCTAATTTTTCTTTCTGTGTTAACTAATTCTTGAGCCAGCATCCTTCTACCTATAGGCTGATTTTCTCTAATTATTTTAAGAATATTGTATCTTTTTAACATTATATCTTTGACTTCAGGAGCCACAATACTTATTAAATCTAAAATCTTTTTTTTACTCATATTAACTCCTTTGGTCTTTTTTTGTCCTATATGTTATTTTTTTGTCCCTTATGTTTATTATACATTTTTTTGTTATATATATCAAGTATATGTCAAAAAATAAAACAGCCCAAATTGAGCTGTTTTATTTTAATATCTTCTCCTAATAGATGATGATGGTATGCCTATTTCATCTCTATATTTTGCTACTGTTCTTCTAGAAATTTTTATATTCTTATCTTTTAGTTTGTTAGCTATTTTTTGGTCGCTTAAAGGTTTTTTTCTATTTTCATTGTCTATCAAATCTTTTATAGTACTTTTTATACTTGTTGAAGAAACTCCTTCTTCGCCTTTTTGAACTCCACTTGTGAAAAAGTACTTTAATTCAAATAATCCTCTCGGAGTTTGAACATATTTTCCATTAGTAGCTCTACTTACTGTAGATTCATGCACCTCAATATCTTCTGATACATCTTTCAAAACCAAAGGTTTTAAATATTTAGTTCCCTTATCAAAAAATTCCCTCTGAAATTTTAATATTGACTCAGTTACATTATACATAGTTTGTCTTCTCTGCTCGATACTTTTTATCAACCACATAGAAGAACTAAATTTATCACTTAAAAATTTATTAGTATCTTTATCCTTTACCTTTTTTAGCATTTTTTTATAATAACTATTGATATGTAGAGACGGTACATTGGAATCATTAACTAATATTATATATTCTCCATCAACTTTTTTTATTGTAACATCGGGTGTTATATACCTAATACTATCTGTTTCTAATACAAAACCTCTTGATGGTTTTGGCTCAAGCATTTTTATTACATCACATATTTCCTGAACTCTTGGTATATCTACATCTAAGTCTTTAGATATTTCCTGTAACCTATTACAAGCTAAATTGTTTATATGTTCATCTACAACTTTATACACGTTTTTATCTATAATACCTTTATCCTTTAATTGAATCTTTAAACATTCTTCTAAATCTCGTGATGCTATACCTACTGGATCAAAATTTTGAATTATATTTAACACTTTTTCTACTTCTTCTGGAGAGCATTCCAATTCTTTTGAAATATCCTCTACAGTAGTTAATAGATAACCTTTTTTATCTAATGATTCAATAATTTGTTCTCCAATTTTTTTTTCTAAGTCATTTGAAAACGTTAACCCCAATTGGTTTAAAAGATGGGTTTTTAGGGACATTTTCTTAGATGTATAGCTTTCAAAAGTTTGTTTTTGTTCGGTAGTTTTTGAATATGACTTATAGCTTATATCATCATATTTTTCTACTACTTCCTGCCAATCAATATCTTCATCTTTAGAATTTTCATCTTTATCTTCTTCTTTCTTTTTCTCTGCTACTTCTAGAAATGGATTTGTTTCCATTTCTTTGGTTATATACTCTCTAAGCTCTAAATTATTGTACTGTAATACCTGTATAGCTTGTCTCAATTCTGTTGTCATTATTAACTTTTGTGTTTGCTGCATATTAAGTTCAAATCCTACTTTCAAGCTATCCCTCCTACTTCTATTCAAGATTCATACCAATTTTAACATTGTTTTCATGTTTTTACAATATATAATAATTTTATATACAAAAATAAGCAAAGTTAAATACTTAAACACTTTGCTTTTACTAGTTTGTATCTATTTTCTTATAATAATTAAACATTTTTAATATTTTTTGTTTCAATTCAATTTTACAAAATCTCTAACAAATTTATTTTCTGAATTAACTAATTCTTTTGTATCCGATTGTTGAATTACACTTCCATCTTTAACAAAAATAATCTCCTGACATATCCTAAATGACTGGGCTGTATTATGGGTTACTATGACTATAGTTGTCCTCAACTTCTTATTTATCCTATCCAATGTACTTTCTATTTGTTTTATAAAATTAGGATCAATATTTGAAGTAGGTTCATCAACAAGTAATACTTTAGGTCTAAAAGATAAAGCTCTAGCTAGAGCTACTTTCTGTTTTTCTCCACCTGATAGGTTGACAGCATTCTCATTTTTTAAGTGTACAATATCAAAGTCTTTTATTAACTGGTATGCTCTTTCTCTTATATATGATTTATCCAAATCTCTAAATTTAAGGGGAGCTGCTATGTTTTCATAAACACTATCATTAAAGAGATATGAATTATGACTTACATAGGTTATTTTATCAAATGAGAATTTAAAGTCTTTACCATTATAAGTAATACTTCCCGTATCAGGTTTTATTATATTTCCAATGATTTTCATCATCGTAGTTTTTCCAGATCCGTTAGGTCCAATTATGCCTGTTATTTTACCTTTCTTAATATTTAATTCTTCAATATCTAGAACGATTTTATCATTATATTTTTTTTTAATATTTCTTAATTTTATATCCATTAGAATCTCCCATAGTCCGATTATACAAAAAAGAATTAGCTGCAAAAGAAATAGTTAATAGGATTATTCCCATTGCTATAGACATATCGTAGTTACCCATGCTGTTACTCATAGCTATAAATGTTGTCATCACCCTAGTATGCCCTTTTATATTTCCACCTACTATCATTACTGCACCTACTTCAGAAATAGCTCTTCCGAATCCTGTGACGGTAGCCACTAATATTAAAGGTTTCAATTCTTTAATTAATTTAATAAAGGTGTGTTTTCTTCCAGCACCTAATGTTTTACAAATGTTAATTATTTCTATTCCTGTTTCCTTTGAATTAGTAAATACTATTCCTGTAACAATTGGTGTAACTAATAGGGATTGAGCAATTATCATGGCTGTTGGAGTATATATAAGACCTATTGAACCTAATGGTCCACTTCTTGATATTATAAGGATTGTAACTAGTCCTACTACTACTGGCGGCAAACCCATAAAAGTATAGTATATTTTTGAAAGCAGTTTTTTACCTCTGAATTCTTTTATGCCCGTTAAAAGTCCTAAAGGCACTCCTATTAAAGAAGAGATAACGGTGGAAGCAAAAGATACATAAATAGACAGCAGTACTATAGTGTATATTTCCTTATCTAATGATAGTATTAATTTAAATGCTCCTATTAGACCTTCAATTATATAATCCATTATCTCTCCCCATATTTATATATTAAAAACTTATTTATTCAGCATTTGGATTAAAAAGAACTTCTCCATATACTTCATAGTTTCCTATTAGTTTCTGGGCTTCTTCTGATAGTATCCAGTTTACAAATGCTTCTGCTGCTTTCGCATTTATCTGGTCGTTTTTATCTGGGTCTACCTGTATTACTCCATACTGGTTAAATAATACTTCATCTCCCTCTACAAGGATTACAGACTCTAAATTATCTTTCATTGATAAGTAGGTAGCTCTATCACTCATTGTGTACCCTTTAAGTTCTTTGGCCATAGTAATTGTATCTCCCATGCCTTTTCCTACTTCTAGGTACCAGTCTCCTTCAGGAGATATTTCTGCTGTTTCCCATAGGGATCTTTCTTTTGTATGAGTTCCAGAATCATCTCCTCTTGATACGAAAGATTCTTCAGCTTCACTTATTTTCGTTAAAGCTTCTACTACATTTAATCCTTCTACTCCAGCTGGATCTGATTCAGGACCTATTATTACAAAGTCATTGTACATTACATCAAATCTTTTAGGACCGTGTCCTTCTGCTACAAAAGCTTCTTCTCTCTCTTTAGCGTGAACAAGTAGTACATCCGCTTCACCATCCATTCCTTTTTGAAGGGCTGCTCCAGTTCCTACAGCTACTACCTTTACTTCTATTCCCGTTTTTTCTTCAAATTCTGGAAGTATGAAGTCTAAAAGTCCACTATTCTCAGTACTTGTTGTCGTTGCTAATATAAACTCTCCACCTATTTCCTCTTCGAGATCTTCAGCTGCTTCTTCTGGCAAATCTGAGTCTTGAGTACATGCTGCTGCTAGCAATATTCCTCCCACTAACAGTAAAAATAAAATTTTTTTAAAATTGTTCATATGTTGCTCCTCTTAATAGTATTTCTCCAAACTAAAAGAAAAAGCTATCCAAAAGGACAGCCCATAAGCCTCCTTTCCACAATGGGAGGCATCATCGTTTCCAACGATACCCGACGGCTAAAAACCCTTATACGGATTATTAGCTCGGAGATAAATTGATTATATAATAAAAAATCTTAATTTTCAATTAAATTTCCAGTTTTCTTACTATTCTATACCTTCAAGATATTTTTCAACATGTACAGCTGCAATAGCGCCATCTGCTGTTGCTGTAACAACCTGTCTTAAGTTTTTGACTCTAGCGTCACCAGCCGCATAAACTCCAGTTATGCTTGTCTTCATATCTTCGTCTGTCTTAATGTATCCTCTTTCCATTTCTAATTTTCCTTCAAACAGCTTTGTAATAGGTTTGTATCCAACAAAAATAAATACACCCATCATACTATCTTTAGCTTTAATGTCTTGAATTTCTCCGGTTTTTTTATTTTTAAGCACTATACCATTTACAAGTCCGTTACCTTTTATCTCTTCTACTGTTGAATCCCATATGAATTCTATTTTTTTATTTTCAAAAGCTTTTTCTTGAATTGACTTTGCTGCTCTAAGTTCATTTCTTCTATGTACAACATATACTTTTCGAGCAAATTTCGTTAAGAATATAGCTTCTTCTACTGCAGTATCTCCACCACCTATTACGTATATTTCTAAATCTTCGAAAAACGCTCCATCGCAAGTTGCACAGTAAGATACTCCTTTACCTATAAATTCTTTTTCTCCTTTACATCCTAAAAACCTAGGTTCAGCCCCAGTTGCTATTATAACAGCTTTAGCTCTATATTCTCCATCTTTTGATTCTAATGTTTTTATACCACCTTCAAGTTTCACATCTGTTATTTCCGTAGATACCTTTTCTACTCCAAATTTTTTAGTTTGTTCAACCATTCTATTTACTATATCTGGACCGGTATCTCCTTCTAGAGCTCCCGGGTAGTTTTCAACTTCTTCCGTTTGAACTATTTGGCCTCCAGCTTGTTCTTTTTCTATTATTAGTGTTTTTAATCTTGCTCTACCTGCATATATTCCAGCTGTTAGTCCTGCTGGTCCAGAGCCTATTATTGCTACATCATATAATTCCATTTTATTACTCCTCACTTTCTCTTAATTCTTCTAAATCAGAATAGTTAATTTTATTTACAACATTTATAATTAATTGAGCCATATTTGTAGAATGATCTCCTACTCTTTCTAAGTTACTTATACAATCCAAGAATATTATCCCTGATTGAGGTAGGCATATATTTTGGTTCAACCTACCTATATGATTTTTTCTATGCTCTTTCTCCATTTTATTTAAGATATTTTCTTTCTTTAACACGTCTAAAGCTATCTCATAATCCGCAGTTTTAAATGATAGCAGAGATGTTTTGTACATATCATGAGCTAAGCCAAACATTTCTTTTAACTCATTTTTAGCTTTAACTGAAAAAACAACATCATTTTCTACATTATAGATTGCAAGTTCTCCAATATTATCAGCATGGTCTCCTACTCTTTCAATATCGTTTATTATATTCATTATTGTTGAGACTATATCTTTCTCTGAATTGGTAAGAGATGCTTTGTTAACCTTCACTAAAAATTCTAGTATACCCCTATTTAAATCATTAATTCTTTTTTCCATATCAAAAACTTCCATAGCTAGTGCTTCGTCATTATTAATTAATGCATCTTCAGCTGTAACAAACTGCTTTTCTACTAATTTACCCATACTTAAAACCTCTTTTGATGCTTGAGTTAAAGCTATAGATGGAGTAGCAATCAATCTGTTGTCAATATACTTAAGCTGTCCAAGCTTTGGTATATCTTCCCCTTTTATGATTTTTTTAGAGGCCTTAACTATTAGGTTAGCGAATGGGTACATTATAACTACGTTAATAATATTAAATAAGGTATGAGCGTTAGCTATCTGTCTTTCTATCCCTGTAGGTGTTATCATAAAAACTAGTGTTTCTACAGGCTTTCTTAAGAATATTAAAAATATAAGAGTACCTACAAGGTTAAACAAAAGGTGCATAACAGCTGCTCTTCTTGCTGTTTTATTAGCTCCTATGCTAGAAATCATAGCTGTTACACAGGTACCAATATTTTGTCCAAATACTATAGGAAAAGCCATTTCTACAGTTATTAATCCACTCCCTGCTACTGCAAGTAGCAAGCCTGTAGTAGCACTACTGCTTTGTAGAAGTGCCGTAATTCCAAATCCTGCTAATATTCCTATAAAAGGATTCTTGAAATTAGAAATAATATCTACGAAGATTTGAGAATTTTGTAAAGGTTCTATTGCTTCTTTCATTAGAGCCATACCTAAAAAAAGTATTCCAAATCCAATAAATATTTCAGCTAAATCCTTTTTTTTCTTTTTTTTACTAACGAGATAAAGAACCATACCTGCTCCAATAATTAAGGGAGCTATCTCCGTAAGCTTAAAAGCTACAAGTTGGGCTGTAACGGTAGTACCAATGTTGGCACCCATTATAACTCCAATAGCCTGGTTTAAGTTCATTAATCCTGCATTTACAAAACCTACTGTCATAACTGTAGTTGCAGAACTGCTTTGAACTATAACCGTTACTAATGCTCCTACAAATACCCCCATTATTCTCTTGCTAGTCAATGCTGCAAGAATCTGCTTTAACTTAGAACCTGCTGTTTTCTGCAAAGCAATTCCCATATAGTTCATTCCAAAAATAAATAAACTAAGTCCTCCAATAACACCAATTGCAATTTCCATTAATATCCTCCATAATTACTAATATAAATTGGGAAAATTTTTCTGTCTTAAAACTTCATATAATACAATATTAACTGAATTTGCCAAATTCAATGATCTAGCATCTTCATTTTTTATCATAGGTATTTTTATTCTCTGTTCCTCATATTTTTCATGTATTCTTTCAGGTAAGCCCGCTGTTTCTTTTCCAAATACAAGATAGCAATCTTCTGGGTAACTGATTTCACTATAGTATTTTTTTGCCTTAGTTGTAGAAAAGTAAAATTTACTGGCTTCTTTTTCTTCTATAAGTTTATATATATCATCGTAGTATTCAATATCTAGTTTATCCCAGTAATCTAATCCCGCCCTCTTCAAATACTTATCTCTAACTGAAAAACCTAGTGGTCTTATCAATATCAGTTTTGTATTTGTTGCCGCACAGGTTCTTGCAATATTTCCAGTATTTTGAGGTATATCTGGTTGATATAATACAATATTTACACCCATTCTTAATCCTTTCGTTTCATTATAACACTTAATATATAAATATAAAGTCAATAATTTTATTTATTTGTTTCAATTTTTAATAGTTTTTTTTTTATATCTAAACCTGAAGAGTATCCTCCTAAATCTCCATTACTTTTAATAATCCTATGACAAGGAATTATTATAGGTATAGGATTTTTACCATTAGCCATACCCACAGCTCTTGAATACCTAGCACCACCTACTTTTAAAGCTATATTTTTATAGGTTTCTAATTTTCCGTATTCTACTTTTAATAATTCTTCCCATACTCTCATTGAAAATTCACTTCCAATTAGGTTGATTGGAATATCGAATTGCTTTCTCTTACCATCTAAGTATTCTAATACTTCTTTGGTATAAATATTATTACCGCTATCTTCTTTTATGGAATTTATATCATTCTCTATATACTTATTTAACTTAAATGTCTTTCCAAAAGATATCTGATACAAATAGTCTTTTGTGTATATAAAGCTTAGATATCCTAAGAAAGTTTTGACACTTTGTTTGTAAAATTTCATTTCACTCCTACCCTATCGCAATATCTTGCAATTTTACATTTGCCGCATTCTGGTTTTCTAGCTTTACATATGTTTCTTCCGTGATTAATCAAGAGATGATGAAATTCAATCCAGTTTTCTTCAGGTATTATTTTCATCATATCATCAGATACTTTATCTGGAGTTTTACTTTTTGTAAATCCAATTCGTCTACATATCCTATAAACATGTGTATCTACAGGAAATGCCGGCTTTTTAAAGGCCACGGCTAAAACTACACTGGCTGTTTTTCTTCCCACACCTGGAAGGAGCATTAAGTCCTCCATATTAGAAGGTACTTCTCCATGGAATTTTTCATCAATTATCCTAAGAAGTTTATATATGTTCTTAGATTTATTCCTATATATACCTATTTCTTTAATATTTTCTTCTATCTCTTTTCTTTCAAGTTTTAGAAGAGATTGTAAATCCGGATATTTCTTATAGAAATTTTCAGTTACTTTATTCACGCTTTTATCTGTGCTCTGGGCACTTAAAACAGTAGATATTAACAACTGCAGTGGTGTTTCGTGATCTAATCCTGGTTTAATAATGGGGTAGTGATCTCTTAGGCCACTTATTATTTTTTCTGTTTTTTTATTCATTTTATAATCCTATCTAACACCTATATAATTCATTTTTCGTTACTTCTATTCTATCGTCATTTTCTATTATTCTTAATACTTTATAAATTACTTTATCGGAAAATTTTCCACTATTTGATACAGCTGCAAAAGTTATTACGCTTCGATTCCATTTTTCATTATAATCTGTCTCAGCTATTGTAATATTATACTTAGATTTCAATCTATCTATTATACTTTTTAAAATTCGCCTTTTATCTTTCAAGCAGTTTGACTCATAAATATATATTTCTACCTGACATACAGATATCATATGAACCCTCCATAATAAAAGGGTCAAAATTAAGACCCTTTATTTATTCTATACTATAAATCTCTTTTACATATTTTTCAACTTCTGATGGATCGTGAAGATAAAAGGATAGATTTTCCATTATTTTTGCTCTACCTGGCAATATCTCAGTACTTAGCTTATCTGTACTAAAATTAATAGCATCAGATGCTAATAGAAGCATATCTGCTAGTGAAAAGTCAGTTTTTACATGATTATAAGCTTCTTTAACCACTACCGGTAGTTTAAAAGATAGAGATTTTTTTATAGCGCTTTTTATAAAAACTTGCTGTGCCTTTATTCTTCCTATATCACCATCTTTATACCCTGTAGTCATATCATTATTGTGTCTAAATCTCAAGTACTTTAATGCTTGTTCCCCATTCAATACTTGTTTTCCTTCAGGTATATCTATTTTTAGAGGCGGGTCATCATAAGGATCCTCGTATTCCATATGAAATGGAACATCCACTTCAACTCCTCCTAAAATATTCACAATCTTTTCTACAGCTGCATAATCTACCGTTACATAGTTATGAACAGGCATACCTACTATATTTTCTACAGCCTTCATAAGACCTTTTATTCCAACACTTGAGTATATAGCATTGATTTTTTTGTCTCCAGCATTATCATATCCTGATCTGTAAAAGTAAGTATCTCTTGGTATAGAAATTATATCCAATGAACCTGATTTTCTGTCAAAGCTTGCAAGCATAATCGTGTCGGACCTTCTATCTTCTAAACCAACTAAAAGTATATTAGTTCTCTTACTTTCTTTAATTGCTTTTTCTAAATCCGTTAATTCTTTTTCCGGCTCTTCATCTTCTAAATTTTCATTCCATAAGGGATTTTCTATTTCTGTATAATTTTCTTCTGATGGATTGAAAAATTTAACATAGGTATATACGGCAGCACCAAGCATTAAACTAAAGCAAAGTATAGCTATTACAAATACTTTTATAAAATGTTTCATTTTAATCACCTCGAGTAATTCGGATAAGCTAAAATATTATATCATCTATAAAAAAGGATTTCAATCTGATTAATATATTATAATATTTCGATTTCTAATATTGCAACATCGTCTTTCTGTTTTCCCTTAAATTTTTTCATTTCTTCCAAAACCCTTTCAGGTAAATTTTCAGCTTCTTCTATGATATTTTTTAATCTTTCTATTCCAAATTCCTCGCCTAAATAATTTTTGGTTTCAACAATACCATCTGTGTAAAACACAAGTTTATCTTTTTCTTTTAGACTTAATTCAAATACTTCATAGTCAACAGTATCAAATATATTACATATTGGATATCCTTTAGCTTCTAGTATCTCTATTTTATCATTTCTTATAAAAAAGGGAAGACAATTATGTCCTGCATTAAGGTACTTTAAGTTTCTAGTATCTTTGTTAAATATACAGGAAAATATCGAGAAATACTTGTCATCATCAAAGTTTAAGGCTAAAAATGTCCTATGAAGTTCTTGAAGTGTTTTGTTAATATCTAATACTCTTTTGCTTAAAGCTCTCATGGTTTGTTTTACATACATACTTATCATAGAAGCTGCTACACCATGTCCTACAACATCACACATATATATTCCTATATTATCTTTATCTATTGTGTATACATCAAAGATATCTCCACTAAGCATTTCAGATGGTTTATATTCATAATCTATTTTCAAATTTCCATATATACCTTTACTAGGCAGGATATTCTCCTGCATCTGAGTAGCAAATTCAATGTCTGATGTCATTCTTTTGTTTTTTTCTATTATTGATCTTTCTAGTTCTTTTTCTTTTGTTGTATCTCTAAACACTTCAACTACTGCTACTATATTCCCATCTTTATCATAAACAGGTGAACTTACAACATCGTATATCTTATTATTAACTATTTCTTCTTTTCTATATGTTTTTCCTGTTGCTATAGTTTTTTCCGATATGCATAATTCACATTTCTTGTTTTGCCCTATACCTTCGTAGCATTTCATTCCCAATGTATCTTTTCCAATATTATTTTTCATTGATTCGTTAACATGGATAATGTTATTATCTCTATCAATAAGTCTTACACAGTCTATCATGCTATCCAGGATTGATACCTGAATATCACTTACCATTATCTTGTTTTTATTAATATCCATAACATAAAGCCCCCATTTAATTTGCTAATTTTGTTGTTTACTTAAATACAAAATAATTATATCATGTTTACAGACTTTTTTTAATACTATTGTAAACCAATTATATATTTCTTTAAAAAAGAAGAAAAGCTATCTTTTCTTCTTTCCGTAATACTGATAATAGTCTACTCTTATATTCCCATTATATAGTTTTCTTTTCCTATCGGATTTTTTACCGTATAAACTTTCAAAGTTTCTTTCAGGAGTTATAATGTAGTTAGACCAGGTTTCATCACTGCCAAATATCTTTCCTAAAACTTTAAGTATTTCTAAAACTTCTTCGTCTTCACCAATTCTTTCTCCGTAGGGAGGATTCGTTATTAATATACCATATTCTTCTGGTATTCTAACATCTTTTACATCTTTTATCATAAAATCAATATATTCTTCTACACCAGCTTTTTTAGCATTTCCCTTTGCAATCTCTACTGCCTTAGGATCAATATCTGAAGCTATTATTTTTAGTTTTTTATTTTTTTCTATTTTTTCTTTAGCTTCTCTTCTTGCTTTATCCCAATGTTTATCTTCTATAGTCGGCCATCTCTCACTTGCAAAGCTTCTTTCTAAACCTGGCGCTTTATTTATACCTATTAAAGCTGCCTCTATGGGTATAGTTCCTGATCCACACATAGGATCCATCAAAAGTCTGTCATCTCTCCAAAAACTAAGTTGTATTAATGCTGAAGCCATAGTTTCTTTTATTGGACTTTCTATTGATTTTTCTCTGTATCCTCTTTTAAAAAGACCTTCTCTAGAACCAGTTGTATCTATAGCTAAAGTTACTTCGTCTTTTCTAATTATAAGTTGTATTGTGAATTCTGCGCCTTCTTCTTCAAACCAATCTATATCATACTTATCTTTTAACTTTTCAACCACCGCTTTTTTTACTATCGATTGACAATCCGGTACACTGTACAGTTTAGATTTTATACTTCTACCTTTTACTGTGAATTTACCCTTTTTTGTTATCCACTTCTCCCAAGGTAAATTGTATGTCCTACCAAAAAGCTCTTCAAATGTATAAGCATTAAACTGTCCCAAAATCAGCATTACCCTATCCGATGACCTTAAGTTTATATTTGCTCTTGGTATATCTTCTATCCCACAATTAAAGTAAACCCATCCATTATCTACCTGGGTTTTATATCCTAGGTCCTGTAATTCTCTTTTTACTACTGCTTCTAATCCCGCTGCTGCAACAGCAGCTAATTTTATTTTAGACATTATATCCCTCTTAATCCAACCTAATTTGATGGAAGGTTTTTTTTCCTTTTTTAATAGTAAGTTTCCCTTCAACAAATAATTTTTTTGTTATGGGTAAGAAAATGTCGTTAACTTTTTCTTCGTTTATACTTACTCCTCCCTGTTTGATCAATCTTCTTCCTTCTCCATTTGACTTAGTTAATCCTGCCCTTTTTAAAAGGTCTAGGATTGTATTTTCTGCTTGTAGGAAGTTTTCTTCTATAACAGTGTGAGGCATATTTTCATCATCAGTACCTTTACTAAATAGAGCCTTAGAGGTTTCATTAGCCTTCTTAGCTTCTTCTTCGCCGTGTATCATCATTGTAACCTCATATGCTAATTTTTCCTTAGCCTTGTTGATTTTTGAACCTTCTAAGGAGCTTAGCTTTTCTATCTCATCCATAGGTAAAAAAGTTAGTAGAGATAAGCATTTTTTAACATCTGCATCATCAATATTTCTCCAATATTGATAAAATTCATATGGAGAAGTTTTTTCAGGGTCTAACCATAAAGCTCCCTTTTCTGTCTTACCCATTTTTTTCCCTTCACTGTTGGTTAATAAAGAAAATGTCATACCGAAGGCACTTTCATTATCTTTTCTTCTTATCAATTCAACTCCAGCTATAATGTTGGACCACTGGTCATTTCCACCAAACTGCATTTTGCAATTATAATCTTTATGCAGCATATAAAAATCATAAGCCTGCATTATCATATAATTGAACTCAAGGAATGTTAATCCTTTTTCCATTCTATTTTTATAGCATTCTGCAGTAAGCATTCTATTCACAGAAAAATGTACTCCTACTTCTCTTAAAAAGTCTACATAGTTTAAGTTGAGAAGCCAATCACCATTGTGAACCATGAGTGCTTTTCCGTCTTTAAAATCCAAAAATTTTTCGAAAATTACCTTGAATTTATTTGCATTTTCTTTGATAGTTTCTTTAGACATAATCTGTCTCATACCAGTTCTGTCACTTGGATCTCCTACCATAGTAGTACCATCCCCTATGATTGCAATTGGACGGTGACCTTTTTTTTGCATATGGGCCATTACCATAATTTGTATATAGTGTCCTATATGTAAGCTATCTGCAGTAGGGTCGAATCCTATATAAAAAGTAATCTTTTCTTTTTCTAATAGTTCCTTAACTTCGTCTTCGTGTGTTACTTGCTCTACATACCCTCTTTCCTTCAAAACATCAAAAACATTTTTTTCTTTATTCATACTCTCCTCCAATTATGTAAGTTTTTATATTAAATTTAAAATCCTAAATATTACAAAGATTGAATTTTATCAGTCTTTTCTCCCAAATTCTTCTTCTCGAAGTTCTTCTATAGATTTTTTCGTTATATTTTTCTTATCTATATCCAATAATTCCAAAGCTTTTTTCAGATCTTCTTCTTTTTTAACTTCTATTTCTAAATATGTATAAGGATAGGTTTCTTTGTCCCAAGTATCTATTTCAAATAATATTCCTTCATATTTGTAAGACTTTCTGTGCTTGATTCCTTTATGTATCAATTTATAACCTAAAATCCCTAAAATTTTAATACCTTCCTCTACATTATCAATATTAAGGTTATTTTCTATATTTTCTCTTATATTCTCCTTTGATATGTTTCTTTTCAGAGTTAATTCTATCTTTTCATTTTTATTATCTGCTGTTGTTCTTCTAATCCTTAAATATCCTTGATGCTCATTTTTTAAATATCTATCTTCCTTATCAAATATATAGTTATACTGCAATTCATCTTTTACCAGTTTACTATCTATTTTTATAAGTTTCTTTTCTATTTTTTCTTTATTTATATTTAATACTTTGACTTCTTTTTCTTTCATTTATTTTACCTCTTTTATTTCCACTGGTGAGAATTTAATATAATCAGCTGATGAGCATATGAAGTTTATAGTGGAAATTTTCCCTTCATAAACGTATCTATGTCCTTCTTCACCATGAAGGTGGCCGTAAATACAGGTTCTTATATTATATTTTTTCATTAATTCTACAAATTCATTAGTATTTCCTTTTGTATCAAAAGGTGGGTAATGAACAAGGGCAATATTAAAACTTGAATTCAAGTCTTTTCCAGACTGAAAAGAGAGTTCCAATCTATGCAGCTCTCTTTGAAATATTTTTTCATCTTTTTCTTTAAAGTCATCATTTGATCTATCCGTCCATCCTCTTGTTCCAAAAATTTGTATATTCTTGTATTGAAAGCTGTTGTTTTGTATAAATACTATACTTTCTAATTCTAATTTTCTAAGTTTTGAATTTGTTGACCACCAGTAATCATGGTTTCCTTTTGTTATGATTTTTTTTCCATTTAAATTATCAATTCTTCCTAGGTCTTTAATTCCCTTAGTTAAATTCATAGCCCAGGATATATCTCCCGGCATTAAAACTATATCATCTTTTTTTACTATGTTTTGCCAGTTGTTAAAAATTTTTTCCTCGTGATTTTCCCAAGATTTTCCAAATATATCCATAGGCTTCTTTTTTTCAAAATCTAAATGAAGGTCTGATATAGCGTATATTTTCATAATTACTCCCAAATTATAGTTGTATTATATTTGCATCTTCGTCTAGTTCCTTTAAAATATTTTCTTCTCTTTTGTGACAAGTAAATAAAAGTACTTGATACTGTTCTTTCATTTTCACAATTATCTCTAATGCATTTTTTAATCTTTCATCATCGTATTGTGTAAAACAATCATCTAGGATTATGGGAATTTTAGAATTAGAAAACATGACATCAATCAAGCTAAATCTAAGAGAAAAGTACATCTGGTCGATAGCACCTAGACTTAAATTGTCTAGATTTATTTCTTTATCTTTGTCTGGCTCCTTTATTTTTATATCAAAATTTTCTTCTATTTTTACCTCTTCGTATTTTCCATCTGTTAGAATCCTAAAATATTTTTGTAGATTCTTTTCTAACTCAGGCATAAATTCTTCTTTTATTTTTTTAGATACTTCAATTATATTATTTTTAGAGAGCTTTACTATTTCTTTAATTTTTTCTATTTCTTTTTTTTCATTATCTAAATCTGATAGTTCCTCTTCTATTAAATAGAGCCTTTTATGTTCTTCAAGTTTAAATATTTCTTTTTTGTATCTTTCTATAATGTTTGAAATCTTTTTGATTTCATCTTCTACAATATTCTTTTCTTCTTTTATGTCATCAAAAGAAGAAAATTTCTCTTTTTCTTTAATTTTTATTATAGATTTATATTTGTTTTTTATTTCTTCATAGTCTTCGTCTTGAAGTATATTTCTTAAAACTTCTTCTTTATTACTCTTAAGAGATACTTTTTCTTTTAAGATATTTTGAAGCTTAAAGGCTTCTTTAAATTCATCTTTAGATTCGACTCCACTTACATTAAGTATCGTATTTATTTCATTTTTATTATCTTCTAATTCTTTTTTTATTGAATTATGTTTTTCCTTTATAACATTTCTATTTTTTTCTATATTTTCTAAGCTATTATATCTTACTTCGCTTTCGTTGTATTTTTTATTTAATTTTTTTATATTTTCTTCACTGATTTCACTGTACCCAAACTTATTTAAATATTCAGTTAAAAATTCTTCGATTTCCCTACATTTTTTATTTAAATAAAAAATTTCTTCCTGCAGGGTTTCGTTAGTTTTGTTTTTTTCTTCTACAGATTTTTTGTTGTCTATGGCCTCATAATAAAGAGATTTCAAATCTTTTATATTGACACAGCCATATTTGTCTAGAATTTTCTTTTTGTGTTCTTCCAGTTTTTCACATTCCTCTTTGTACTGAGGCACTCTTTCATTTATTTCTTTTATTTCTTTTTTTAAACTTCTTATTATTGTATTGTTTCGAGAAAGTTTACTTAAAACAATAAAACCCACCAGTACAACTCCATTACCATAGTATATCATTGGATCTTGATAATAATTAACAGCAAAATATGAACTAACAGGTACTCCTACAATAATCAAGAGTGATAGTATCACCTTAAACCATTTTCTATTTCTTTCTTTCTTTAACTTTATTTTAAGTAAATCAACAATATTTCCTTCTAAAATACCTTTTATATATTTTTTTCTTTTGGTTTCTTTAGAGATTTCGTTGAAACTATCTATAATACCCTGATAATTTTTCTCCTCTAATTCTTTAATATTATCGTCTAAATCATCTAGTTTAGCTTGTAACCTTTGGAGTATTTTGTTATTACTTTTATATAATTCATATTGGGATATAAAATTAGATTCATGTATTCCTTTGAACTTTTGAAAATCATTTTTTATATAGATAGCTTCTTTTTCGAAAGATTCTAAATCTTCTTTTAGCTTTAAACTTTCATCCTCTAGTTTCTCATTTTTAGAACTTAAAACTATTAGTTTTTCATAGTCTTCAATCTCTATATCCATGTCTCTTTGCATAGATTCTATTTCTTTATCTAAAGTTTTAATTTCATTTATTATCTTTTCTGCATTTACATACTTGGTTTTAAACTCACTAAAATTGTCGATAGAAGCAAGAGGTTTTAAAAGTTTATTCCTTTTTTTCAAATCATATAATTCTTTTCTATTTCTCTTTATTTGATCTATTATCTTTTCAAATTCAATTCTTTTGTCTTCTATTTGGTTTTTTTTGTTTTTTAAACTTTTCATTCTATCTAGTATTTCTTTGTATCTTTCTTCATGAACTTTTTCTTCGAGCCTTTTCAAAACATTTTCCAAATTAATGTTTTGATCTTTAGCTTTACCTAAGTTTTCAATTTTATTTTTAATTTCTTTCAGTAATTCTCTGTCGGTTTTGCTGTTTAATTGACCTATACTGAGAGTATTTCTATATATGTCTTTATTGACTCCCAAAAGCTTATAACCAGGTTGTTCTATTGAATTAGGATTTGATTCTTTAATATCTTCCTCGTTCAATGTAGATAAATTATTTTGAAAATCTCTGTAAATAAGAAACTCATTATCTTTTTCATTCATAATAAGTTGTCCTTTATATTCTTCTGAGAACCAGGGTTTATATTTATTATAAAGATCTTTTTTAGATGGATCAATGCCAAACAACATAGTCTCTATAAACTTATGAATTGTACTTTTTCCTGTTTCATTATCACCATAAATTACGTTAATACCTTTTTTGAATTTTATTTTTTTATCGATGAATTTTCCAAAAGCATCTATTTTAATTTTTTTAATATCCATCTAAGAATCCACCTTCTCTTTTGAAAGTTCTTCAATACTCATCAGTATTGATTTTTGTAGTTCTAAAGGTTTAACTGTCATTTTTGCTATCTCATTTATGTATCTCCCTATGAGATTATTTTCGTTTTCCTTTTGTATTTTTTTCAAGTCTAAATCATAGTTGAAATTTTCAATAAATTCAACATGTCTAAAATACTTTTCTGCTTCCTGTTTTATCATATTAATTCTTATATCTTTATTTAGCTCTCCGTGTAGTATTATCCTATAATAATCTTTTGAAAGGGAGTCAATGTTTCCTGAATACTTTATTATGTCTAATATTTTTTCCTTGCTGTAATCCTTTTGAAGGTACACTTCTTTTGTTATAAATTTTCTTTTGGATAAGGGTATAAAGATTTTAAAAATAATATTCTTTCCTACTTTCCCCATTAATACTCCTCTTTTTCCCTCTTCGCTATAGTCCAGTGGTTCTGGAGTGCCAGGATACACTATATGCTCTTTTATTTCATTATGATCATGTACATGTCCCAATGCACAGTAATCAAATTTATCTAATTTCTTAAAATCTATATATAGAGGATGGGTCTCATTTTTATGCCCACCATGTAGTACTAAAATATTTATTTTAGATTCATCAATTTCAACATCGAGAATTTCATTAATTTTAAAATTTGAATCTAAATCATCTATTGATGCTCCATATAGGCAAAGATTATCTTCTTCTATTTCAATCTTTTGGAGCCTAGTTTTTTCTTTAATAATATAAACATTAGGAGGCCAATCTATTATATTATAATAAGAAGCTTCATTTAAGGGATCATTATTGCCCGCTGCTATTATTATCTTTGTCTTTTGGAGAGCATTTAATTTTTCACTTATTTTTTGATAGTCTTTTAGTTTAGCATATTTACTGCATATTAAGTCCCCAGCTATGAATAAGTAATCCGCCTCATTCTCCATTGATAAATCTATAATTCTTTCGAATACTTCCCAAAGTTCCCTTCGCCTAAGTTCTCTCTCTTTAGGACTTATCGAAATATTATCAAAGTTCCTACAAAGATGTACATCCGCTGTATGAATAAATGATAATTCCATATTTGCCTCCTTTAATTAAAATTTCATTTAATAATTTTATCATATTTTATTCGATTTTGCATTTAATTTATAACCAAAGTCCCCATAATCTACCAGCCATTACTATTATAGCAATCGCTATAATAATTCTAATATATTTATCTCCTTTATTTACTGCAAAATTACTTCCAATATATGCTCCTGTACTATTTCCTAAAGCAAGTATCAATCCTAATGCCCAATCAACATTCCCGTTTAGTATGAAAACCGAAAGTGCTGTAATTGTATATATTCCTATTATTGCTACTTTTAAAGAATTAATCTTAACTAATGACATTCCCGTTATTAAGCTTAATGCTACTATAAAAATAAATCCAACTCCAGCTTGTATGAACCCGCCGTAAAAACCTACAAATAAAAAAGCTACAACAGCTAAAACCTTTCTTTTACCTTTTAATTCACTTATTTCCTTATCAGCTAAGAATTTTTTCTCAGGTCTTGTAAGAATTAAAACAAGTACTACTATCATTACAATTCCTAAAACTTTATTAAATACTTCATCTGGTAAATTAACTGCCAAACTCGAACCAATTATAGATCCTATTATTGCAGGTATAGCCAATAATATTACTAACTTAGGATAAAAATAACCCTTCCTCTTAAAATTCATAGTCGCAGATATGTTTTGAGCTAATAAGGCTATCCTATTAGTTCCGTTAGCAGTTGCTGATGGCAGCCCCATAAATATAAGTACCGGCATAGTAATGAGGGATCCACCACCTCCTATAGTATTTAAAAAGCCTGCAGCCGTTCCTGCTATAAATATAAGTAAATATTCCATGTTTTCTTCCTTTCTAATAAAAAACTGTCCCTTGAGTTATTCATCAATCAAGAGACAGTAAAGTTATTTTGATTATTTATTGTACTCAATTAAAGCTTGTTTTAGGATATGCATTGCTTTTTTAAGATCTTCTTCCTTAAGTACATATGAAATTCTAATCTCGTCTCTTCCCATTCCTTCTGTTGCATAAAACCCTTCAGCTGGTGCAAACATAACTGTTTCATTATCAATTTCATAATCGTTAAGTAACCATCTTACGAAATCCTCTGCATCATCTACAGGTAGTTTTGCTGTGATATAAAAAGCACCTTTTGGTTTTAAACAAAACACCCCTTCCATATCTTGGAGAGCATCGAATACCAAATTTCTTCTTTTATCGTATTCTTCAAAGGCCTCATTCATATAATCTTTAGAAACTTTAATCAATCCTGCTGCTCCGATTTGTTCAATGGTAGCTACACAAAGTCTACTTTGACATAATTTTAAAACTTCTTTAGTTACTTCTTTGTTTTTAGAAGCTACACACCCAATTCTTGCTCCGCAAGCGCTGTATCTTTTAGAAATACTATCTGTAAGAATAACTCTATCCTCTATTTCTTCGTACTGTGCAAAGCTTTTATATTCAAGTCCATCGTAAACAAATTCTCTATAAACTTCATCTGCAATTATGTAAATATCATTCTCCACAGCTATTTCTTTTATCCTATTCATTTCTTCTTCTGTGTAAACTTTTCCAGTAGGGTTACTAGGGTTAGATAATAAAATAGCCTTAGTCTTTCCTGTAATAAGCTCTTCAATTTCTGATTTACTTGGTAACCCAAAACCATCTTCTGCTTTTGTGGTTATAGGAACTACCTTTACTCCTGCTGATGTACTAAATCCATTATAGTTTGTGTAAAATGGTTCAGGTATTAAAATTTCATCCCCATAATCACATACCGCAAGTAATGAGAATAATATTGCTTCACTTCCTCCATTTGTTACGAGAATATCGTCTTTTTCATATTCTATATCGTAGGATTTATAATACTCTATAAAGCTGTCTATAAGTTCTGGAATTCCTTGAGAAAAAGCATATGAAAGAACCTCTTTATCAAAGTTTTTAACATTTTCAAAAAATTCTTCCGGTGTTTTTATATCTGGTTGCCCAATATTTAAATGGTAAACCTTTTTACCTTTTTTCTTTGCCTCTTCAGCTAAAGGCACTAATTTTCTTATTGGTGATTCCTGCATTGATTTAATTCTATGGGAAACAAACATAACGTCCTCCTTGTTTTAAGTGATATAAAGAATGATACCATATTTAAAAAGATGATATATCAAAATTCTAATTAACTTTGTTAATTTATCGTAATAATTATACTTTGAATACCCATCCTTCAGGAGCCTCTATGTCCCCTGTTTGTATTCCTACTAATGTTTCATATAATTTTTTAGTTACAGGACCTACTTCTTCTTTTGAATAAAAGATATGCTCTTTATCTTTATGTGTTATGGCTCCTATAGGTGTAATAACTGCTGCTGTACCGCAAGCTCCTGCTTCTTTAAACTCATCTAATTCATCTATTATAACATCTCTTTCTTCTACTTTCATACCTAAAACATTTTCAGCGGGGCTGAAGCCGGCCAGGAAGTCCGGCACCTGGTCGTAGACCCCGAGGGTTTGTTCCAGGTTGGGGTCGCGGAAGGAAACCAGCACGAAGGTGCCGTCACGTTCGATCATGGGGAAGCATCCGTAGGCGCCTCCCTGTACCCTTACCCTGTCCCAGAGGTAGCCGTAGTCCAGCAGGGTCTTCAGCACTGACAGCTCTCCGCTGAACTCCTGCCCCAGCCTCCTGTAGTTGTAGCCCTTGGCCACGAACTGCACCTGGGTGGGCAGTATCAGGCCCTCATTCCCTTGGTGCTCTTCGAAGGTATGCCGGGCGGGCTGCGTGGTGCCTTGGGGCAGTTCCTCGAGCATCTGGGTGATGTGGTTCTGAAGCTGGCTGTATTTGTCGGGCGGGGCTGTCAGGCCGACGGTGAGGCTGCCCGAGCGAAAGATGGTCTGGAAGATCTCTTTGAGCTTTGCGGCTATGCTGTCGGGTTCCTTTTTGGCCTGGTTTGTCAGTTCGGTCAGGAAGCGGTAGTAGGAGGCCCCGCGGGCCAGTTCGTCCAGCATGCCCCGCGGCGAGAAGTACGACGTGAGCCTCAGCTTTGCGATCTGGTTGCCCCACATGAGCATCGTCCGGCGGTGCCTGTCCCGGGCCTCGGCGATGAGCTCC
>JAWOEG010000026.1:0-18940 GCA_046482875.1 Eubacteriales bacterium
AAAAATTAAAAAACACCTCTAAATATTTTAGGATTATAGAGGTGTTTTTATTTAGAGTACAGGGGTATATCCCCTATGCTAACTATCAGTAACTTTTAATCTAAAGTAAAGGTTTTTCTCTCCGAACTATCCATCATTCTAGATAGTATAGCTGCAACTTCGGACCTTTTAATACCTGTAGTTGGTGCAAATGTCCCTTGTTGATCATTTCCCTGGAGTATTCCAGCTCTATATAGCTTATATACTGCCTGACCGCATTCATCTGACAAAGATACATCTGGTATGTCTCCATCTTCAATTTCATTAATTTGAGGAAGTTCACTGGAATCTAAGGCATTTGCAAATATTACTGCATATTGAGCCCTAGTTGACTGGTCATTGTACTTACCATCATATTCATCATATCCTATTATTCCAAAATCCCCACAGTACTCTACATAAGTTTCATACCATGGATTTCCATTAGTCAATGTAATCATACCGGTTTCAGAATATTCACGCATAACTGCTGCTAGTTTTATAGCCTCAGCTATTGTTAATCTTCCACCTGGTACATACATTGGAGGATTTACATATTTACCATTTATCAAACCCATATCTACTGCGGCATAAACATCATCATAGAACCAATCGGATTCACTAACATCTGTGAAAACTATAGTCTCAGTTCCCCCTGATCCTCCAGATCCTCCAGAGCCTTCATCTTCATTTACGATTACTTCAGCTATATCAGAAACAGTTGTAGCTTTTTCACCCATTAAGGTATTGGTCAAAACACAGTAATAATAGGTATTTCCTTCATTTTCTGTAGGTGCCTCATAGGTTGATGAGTCAGCTCCAGTTATAGCTTCAGCTGTAAGGGTATCTTCTTCTTCATTTTGATACCATTGATAAGACAGTACTCCTTCATCGCTTATTTCTCCTTCTACAGATAAGGTAGCTTCATCATCTTCATCTACCTCCATGGATTGTGGCTGAGTTGTTATTATTGGCTCAACAGGTAAATCTAAAGTTGTAACCGAAGCCGCATCACTCCATGTACTATTGCTCCAGTTTTCATCATTTTTAGAAACATAAGTTACTTTACACTTGTAGTAAGTAGTGCCTGTCTGCATTGGTTTTATGTTATAAGTAGGATTTATTGAAAGCTTTGAAACTACAGGTGAATAAATACCAATTTCACTATTGCTATAATACCATCTGTAAGCTACATCAAAAGGCTCTGTATTTATTAAAAAAACTCGTGACAACTCTACCGATATGCTAGCTGTTTGACCTAGTACTATAGTAGTATCCTTAGGTTGCTTAGCTATAACAGGAGTTGGTAGTATACGACTTATTTCTAACAAAACACTTACTGATACATTATCACTATAAACCTTCTTTGAATCGCTGTATATACCTAGGTTTGAGTTTACAGATTGAGCAACGAAATAATAATGGTAGGTTGCAGGTGCTAAATTTGCCATATTATCCGGTGTAACTGTCCAAGTAAAAGGATTATCCTCAGATTCAGTGGTTTCCATAAGTACTTCATCATCATTACTTGGTCCGTCTCCAGTCTTATCTTCATACAGCTCAATATGTAATTCTCCCAGTAGTTGAGGATAAGATAATTCTATGCTTAAAGTCACATCATCAATATTACTAATTGATACGTTCTGACCCTCCGGCTGTGTTACTATAGTCGGTGGATTTAGATAATTAGTTAAGTCTGGAAAATCAAGAGATAGTCCTTGAATAGTAGAAGCAAAAATAAATACGATAACCACAACAAAAATAAAAACTTTTTTGTTTTTCATGATATTTTCCCCCTTTTAAATTTTTAAATAATTGAAAAACAAATTATTAAATTTTGTAAATTCAAGATGTAGTGGTTATTATGCAGAGTATATTTTTTATGCAGTATTAAGTAAGATTTAAAAATTTAGATAAGTAGTATAAATATGAGTCATTAATATTATATATACAAATTTTATCATGATATTAATAATTTGTCTATTTTTACGCTATGCTAGGATAGCGTTAATTTAGTGTAGGAAAAAGAAGAATAGACCATCCCTCCATAATAGAATAAGATATATATTTAATATTTTACCATATTTTTTTGAATAATTGTGGGATTTTTCCGTTTGTCATTGACAACATGCCTCAATTAACACGGGGGGGTCAGTCCGAATTAACACGGGGGGTCAGTCCCCTCGTGTTTGCCCGGGGGGTCAGTCCCCTCGTGTTTGCAAAATATAAAAAAACCCTGAATTCATTAGTATTAGAGTGAATAAAGGGTTTTTTGTACTTTAAATTTCAAAACAGTTTAAATTTTATTTTTTCAATTACTGAATTTTAAAAATTAATTATTCATTTTTTTAGCAACAACCTCGCCTGCTTTTATTAGTGGGAATCCGGCTGGTGACGCTGTTAGTAACGGCTGTGTACCTATTTGAGTCATAATTAAATCATGAACTGTCATATGATTTTGAATAGCAATACCAATTGCATTGATAAGTTGGCCAACAGATTTTCCGCCTAATGCTTCTCCTCCAAGTATAACACCTGACTTTTCAGAAACAATTAGCTTTACAGTTTCCTTATGTGCATCGTCGATTTTGCCAGGATGTCTATTAACACCAGTAAAAGAACCGGTAACAATTTTAAAACCTTCGGCTGTAGCTACTTTTTCAATTAAACCTGCAACTCCATAAGCTGAATTACCTATACATGTTGAGTAAATGCCGACAGTTCCTTTGAAAATACTATATGTGCTTAGATCATAAAGATTCATTGCAGCAATACGTGCTTCAGTACAAGCTGTTGAAGCAAGCATTATTCTGCTAAGCTTGCCTGTTGAAAAATCAGTTTTTTCAGCACAATCTCCAGCAGCAAATACATCTTTAATTGAAGTACGTCTATATTGATCAGCTTTTATAAAACCAAATTTATTCAACTGAAGTCCCATATCCTTTGCTAAGCTGGTATTTGGCAAATAACCTAATGAAAGTATAACTGCATCTGCTTCTAATGAAGAACCGTCATTAAAGGTTACGCCTTCAACTTTACCGCTACCTGTAATTGATTTGATGCCGCAGTTGGTTTTTACCTTAACTCCTCTGCTGATTAGATTTTCTTGGGCATCTAAAGCAAATTCATCATCAAAAGTTGCACCAAGTATATGTGGAAGCAATTCAACTAGGATTACTTCTTTACCAGCTTTATTTAATTCATCCGAAGTTTCAACACCAATAAAACCAGCACCTACAACAACAATTTTATTAAAATCTTTCATTTTTTCTTGAAGAGAATCAAGATAAACCTTGTTTTTAGGAATTGTAAATACATTATCAAGCTCAGTACCAGAAAGCCACTTAGGTACTGAAGGCTGTGAACCTGTTCCCATAATCAACTTGTCATATTCAAAAGTTTCATCAGATTTTGTTTTGCATGACTTGGCTTCTGTATCAACACTTATAACTTCATCGATAACAATGTCAACACCGAGTTTAACAAGACCGCCGTCAGGCAAAACGTTATTATCGCTTGTTTTAGTTGTGCCGTAAATATATGGGATTCCACAAGGAATCATAACTTTTTTTTCTTTACGGATTAATGTAACCTGTTTGTCTGGATTGTTAGATTTGGCTGTAGCAGCTGCAACAAGACCTGTTGCACTTCCTCCGATTACCAAAACATCTGTTTTTTTCATTGTATTACCTCCTAGTTTTATAACGAGCAACAAACTTGTTTGTTACCAGCCATTAATAATTATATACGTGTAAGACAAGGGGACGTTTCATCTGTCTTGTCTTGTCTTGTCTTTGTATTTATTTTCTACTAATTAAATCTATCTTCTCTAATGTCTTTTTATTAACTGTCCTTTCTTTGTTAAAGTGTTTTTTTATTCTTGTAATAAAAGCATCTTTTTCACTTTCAGTATTATAGTTTTTTAAAAGATTTTGCACCCACCGAATATTGTCTTCGACTTCAAAAGGTATTCTTTCTGAATCATGTCTTACAGCATCTTGAGGACACACATCATGACATACACCGCACCGTATGCATTCTTTTTGATTAATGTAAGCTTTCTCATCATCTAATTCTATTGCATCTACACTACATTTTTCTACACATATTCCGCAACCTATACAATCTTCTTTTTTAATCCATGGCATAATAAAATTTACTCCTTATCATAATTTATTATGGGTATTATCCCATTACTTCCAAGAAGATTATATTACCTTTAATAGCATATGTCAAAAAAAACCGTAAAGACAACTATGCTACGCTATGCTATGGTAAGCTGGAAATAACACAAAACAAAAGTTTGAACAACAATTTTCTTCTATAATCTTCACATCTATAAAGTTATGTGATATGATATATATCATACTGATAGTTTATCTATCAACTACTCAGGAAAGGGGATAATTTATGAACCTAAATAAAAAACGAAAACGAGAAATGGAAATTCAAAAAGAAAAACGAAGACGGGAAATAATAATCTCAGCTCTTGAAATATTTAAAGCAAAAGGTATAGGTTCTACTAAAATGACAGATGTTGCAAAAAAATCCGAATATGGAGTAGCTACAGTTTACAGATATTTTTCCACAAAATCTGAACTAGTAGTAGAAGCAGCTACCCATCTATGGGTAAAAGAGATCTCACAAATCAAAAATTTACTGGAAGAAAAAACCTTTTCCCAGTCGACCTGTATAGAAAAAATACAAAAAATTTTAGAGCTTTTTTTAGATGTTTATACTAACCAAAGAGATCTTCTTTTTTTTCTAGATGAATTCGACACTTACATTCTCAAAGAAGAACTAACTGGAGATCAACTAAAAAATTACGAAAAAAATATTTTAAACCTAAAGGATACAGTAGTTAATACTCTTAATAAAGGTATAGAAGAAGGAACCGTTAAAAAGAACTTAGATCCTGAACTTTACTATACTACCACCACCCACTCCCTAATGAGCCTCTGTCAAAAACTTGCTTTAAGAGGGAAAATATTAAATACAGACAGCAACTTTAGGGCCGAAGAACAAATAAAAACACTAATAGATATTTCTGTAAACTATATAAAATCAAAATAAAAACAGGGGGATAAAATGAAAGAAAAACTACCTTTATCAAAACAAATCGCATACTCTTTAGGCCAATTTGGATGGTCTCTACTATCAGGAATAATAGCAACTTATCTAATTTTTTACTATATACCTACAGGAAAATCCGGTATACCTATCTTCATACCTCAGGTGGCTTTTTTAGGCTTCCTTACAGTAATAGGTATGATTACCATGCTTGGAAGACTTTTTGATGCAGTTACAGATCCGTGGATAGCTACCCTAAGCGATAGATCTGAGTCTAAGCACGGAAGAAGAATTTCATATATGAGAAAAGCAGCTTTACCCTTTGCAATTTTTACAGTACTTGTGTTTTATTCACCAGTACAGGGAGAAAGTCCCCTAAATGCTTTATTTCTAACGGTAACCCTTCTCTTACACTACTTCTTTTTAACCATGTACGTTACACCTTACTATGCACTATTATCGGAATTAGGCCATACTCCTGAAGAAAGATTAAATCTTTCAACCTATATTTCCGTAACCTGGTTTTTAGGATTTGCTGTTGCTTCACAAGCTCCAGTTCTTTGGAATATATTTGTAGATATGGGATACCCTAAAGAAACTGCTGTACTAATTGCCTTTTCTATACTTTCAGTAATAGGTCTCGTACTGCTTTTGATTCCTGTTTTTGCAATTGATGAAAATAAATACTGCGAATCAGTACCTTCAACTATGAACATGATAGAATCCATAAAAGCAACCTTCAGCAATAAAGAATTTACCAGATTTGTAATTTCCGATTATGTATACTGGATAGCAATTACAATTTTTCAAAATGGACTTTTATACTACATAACCGTACTTTTAGATAAACCTGAAGAACTACTAGGACTACTTCTTGTACTTCTTGGAGTTGGTTCTTTTATATTCTACGTCCCTGTTAATCTTCTGGCTAAAAAATATGGAAAGAAAAAGCTCTTAGTAGCTGCATTTATATTATTTATAGGAGTATATATTTTCGGTATCTTCCTAGGTAAACTACCTATATCAACAACTGCTCAAGCATATATACTAGTTATATTAGGTTCTATACCAATGGCAGTATTCGGTATTCTACCAAATGCAGTTATCGGAGACATAGCTGAATACGATGCTAAGAAGACAGGCACCAAAAGAGAAGGAATGTTTTACGGAACTCGTACCTTCATATCAAAACTAGGTCAGATGACCTCAATGCTTATTTTAAGTGCACTCCTTCTTTTAAAAAGAAATGGTACTAATGAGCTGGGAATAAGGTTAACTGCAGTAGCTGCAGCACTTTTCTGCATCTTAGGTCTGGTATTCCTTCTAAGATATAACGAAGAAAAAATTAACCAAAATATGGAAAAATCCGATGCTTCATAAATTAGAATTTTATATTTCATACATATCACAGGGAACTTTAAAAGAAAAAAAATTTACCAGTTCTTTTGAAAACGAAGACTTAAGTTTAAATATTGAAAAATCTAAAGAGAATACTTTATCCAAATTAACAGTATGTATTAATCCTAAAAAAACTCTGGAATTAAAAGAAATATATGGAGATTTAGCTTTTGAATTTCAAAACAAAGATAAAGTATTTGCAAATGGATATCAGTCTTGGACGGACAGTAGAGAATTTTCTCTTAATGAAAGAATTAAAGGTATATCTCCCTTTGCTCTACCGATAGCTAAAAAATTTAAACTTGAAAGTTACGGAGACTACAAATTTCACAAGTATTCTAGAAAAAAAGGAGATTTTCACAGCTATACATACTCATACATCAGAAGGGAAAATATATACCACCTTTTTGCCTCCCTTACTGAAAAGTCTGGTTTTACAGTAATAGAAACTTCAGCTTCAAAAAGAAAAGTCAAAATTTCAAAAGATTCGTCAGGTCATATAATAAATGATAAATACACCCCCTTTGAAATTATCTATATAAAGGGAAGTGAAGAGAAAGTTTTTAATGAATATTTCCAAAGTTTAGGTATTGAAAAACCCCAGATAGAAAAAGTAGTAGGATGGACCAGCTGGTACAACTATTATGAAAATATAACTGAAGAAAAAATATTAAAGAATTTAGATAACTTTGGAAAAGAAAAAAAGAAAATTGATATTTTCCAAATAGATGACGGCTATCAAAAAGCTGTTGGTGATTGGCTTAAAATCGATAGGGAAAAATTTCCTAATGGAATGAAATACATTGCTGAAAAAATTCATTCAAAAGGATTTAAAGCAGGTATATGGCTTTCTCCCTTTATATGTGAAAAAAATTCATCAATATACGAAAACCATAAGGACTGGCTAGTTAAAAATGAAAAAGGAAAACCCTTATGTGCTGGAAGTAACTGGAGTAATTTTTATTCATTAGATATCTATAACAAAGATGTTCAAGATTATCTTAATGAAGTATTCACAACAATCCTCCAGGATTGGAAATACGATATGGTGAAATTGGACTTTCTTTATGCTGCATGTATAATCCCTCGAAAAGATAAAACCCGAGGTGAAATAATGACCTACGGCGTCGATTTATTGAAAGACATGGTAAAGGACAAATTAATTCTAGGTTGTGGAGTTCCTTTAGGACCAGCCTTTGGCAAATTCGACTACTGTAGAATAGGTTGTGATGTAGGATTAGATTGGGACGACAAGTTTTATATGAATTTTCTACACAGGGAAAGAATATCAACTTTCAATTCTCTTACAAATACTATATCAAGAAGACACCTAAATGGAAGAGCCTTTATAAATGATCCCGATGTCTTTCTTTTAAGAGATGAAAGTATAAATCTATCTAAGGTACAGAAAAAAACTCTTGCAGTAGTAAACAGTATATTCGGTGGTCTCCTATTTACATCAGATGATATATCTAATTACAACGAAAGACATAAGAGAATACTTAACCAAATTATTAATTCAAAAAATATAAAAATAAATAAATTAGAAATACCATCAGATAATATATATAAGGTGAATTATCTGGATAATTCTAAGAAAAAAATTGCATATATAAATTTAAACTCAAAACCATATAAAATAGATAATTTATATTTAAAATCCTACGAAAGCAAAATACTTCAGGAGGTTTAACCGTGGATAAATCTAAAAAAATATTTGGAAATAATTTAAGTGAAAGAACCTATAAAAAAGCAGTGAAAACCAAAAGAAAATATATGAAAAAATTTGGTGATGATTCAAAAGAGAATTATCCCTTGAAAGTAATCCAAAATAAAACCCTTACACCCTTTATAGGAGTTGAAAATGTAGTCATTGGAGACAAAGGTGATACCCCCGACTTTAAAAAAGGAGTTATTGTCGGTAATATAAGAATGGGATACGGTCACTACAGAATTTCCATGGCAATTGCATCAGCTGCCAATTCTATGGGGTATACTCCCTACTGGTTTGATTTAAACTCTTTTGAAGAAACCACCGGAGGAAAAGTTATCAATCATTTAAACTCTCTATATTCCTTAGGCTCAAGACTATCTCAAAAATACTCTCTTTTTAATAAATTTTACTGGGAACCCTTAAATTCTAAAGGATTTAAGAAACTTTCATATAACTCAGGAGACCAAAAAACTTCTGAACTTATGACATCGGTTTTCAAAAATATTCCCAAAGAAATACCTTTTATAGCCACTCATGCTTGGCCAGCCCAGGCAGCTGTACATGCTGAAATGAAAAAAGTAGTGAATGTGATCCCCGACAATTGGCCAATGGCACTTCATCTAGCTGAAGGTTCCATCCACACTCTTCAAACCCCTTCTTCATACTTAGGGTATAGAACTTTAAAAGGAATGGATGGTGATAAAGTTTTGAATCCTATCCCAGAAGATGAAATTTACTACACCGGTCACTACGTGGACCACGAACTTGTATCAAATATAGAAGTGGATTGTAAAAAAAGACTAGAAAGAATCAAAAAAAACAAAGCAAAGAGAATCCTTCTAACTGTAGGTGGTGCCGGAGCTCAAAAAGAAATATTTGAAAAAATAATCACCCATTTACTTCCTTCCATTGAAAGAAACGAAGCAGTACTCTATATAAATATTGGTGATCATCTCAAAGTATGGGAAAATTTAAAAAAATCAATCCCTCAGCTTGAAAAATCAACCACCCTTCACTGGAACAACTGGGAAGAAACTACAGATTTTACTGAAAATGCTTTGAATAATGAAATTTCAGGAATACATCTGTTTTACAATGAAGATATTTTTCCTGCTGTATACGGTACAAATCTACTAATGAGATCCTCAGATATACTAATCACAAAACCAAGCGAACTATCCTTCTATCCCGTACCTAAGCTTCTAATAAAACGTATCGGTGGGCATGAAAAATGGGGAGCAGTAAGAGCATCAGAGATCGGAGATGGATCCTTAGAATGTGAAACTACAGAAAGAAGTTTGCAAATGTTAGATTTAATGCTTAAGGACAGGGATATTTTAACCATGTTCAACCAAGATATTTTAAAAGCTAGGAAAATTGGTGTTTATAATGGTGCATACAAAGTTGTTGAACTAGCTGTAAAAGAGGAAAACAATGATTGATTTAGAAAAACTACAAAATTCTTTCAAAAAAATTTTCAAAAGAAATAATTTTCCTAGAATATATTTTTCACCAGGAAGAATAAATATAATTGGAGAACATATAGACTACAACGGAGGATACGTACTTCCTGCAGCTGTAAATTTAGGGACCTATGCTGGTGGATCACGGAACAATGAAAATATTATTAGACTTTTTTCATTAAACTATGAAAAATCAGGTGTTATAAAATCACCTATTAAAAATATATCATATAAGGAAGAACAGAATTGGGCTAATTACCCCCTAGGAGTTATTAAAACCTTTCAAAACAAAGGATTTGAATTAGACCAAGGAATAGATATAATTTTTTACGGTGATATACCCCACAGTTCAGGACTTTCATCCAGCGCATCCATAGAACTTGCCACTGCTGAAGCCCTAAAAGACATCTTCGGATTTAGAATAGACAAAATCGAAACAGCTAAAATATGTAGAGAGTCGGAAAATAATTTCAACAGGGTTAACTGCGGTATTATGGACCAATTTGCATGTTCAATGGGAGAAAAAAATAAAATTATACTTTTAAAATCAGACACTCTTAAATACACCTTGGTCCCTTTCAATAGTAGAAATCACAGATTTATAGTAACTAATTCAAATGTAAGTAGAAAGCTTTCAGACTCTAAATACAATGAAAGAGTAGCAGAATGCAATAAAGCCTTAAAAGACTTAAATAAAAAAATCAAAGCAAAGAATCTCTGCTCTATAACACCTGAAATATTTGCAGATAACAGAAATCTTATAGAAAATGAAACCCATAAAAAAAGAGCAGAACACGCTGTAATGGAAAACCATAGAAGCAAATTAGCAGGTTCAGCCTTAGCAAATGGAGATTTAAAAATCTTTGGAAATCTAATGTACCAATCCCACAAATCTTTAAAGGATAAATATGAAGTATCCATATCACAACTGGATACCCTTGTAAACCTTGCAAGAAAACAAGGGGCCTTAGGTTCTAAAATGACCGGGGCAGGTTTTGGAGGATGTACTGTAAGCTTAGTTGAAAATAAAAGCATCCCAAATTTCATAGAAAATATAAAAAAAGAATATCAAAAAAAGTTCAAAATAGAACCATCAATTTACCCTATTAAAATATCAAAGGGAACTCATAGAATTAAATAAGGAGGCAGTAATGTCAGATATCTATAAATATATAGAAAAACTTGTAAACTACGGAGTTAGTAAAGGACTTATTCAAATAGAAGATAAAATATATGCTAGAAATAAAATTCTAGATATTTTACATATAGAAGAATATTCTGAAGTATACGTAAAAAAAGAAAAATTTGAAAATCCTCAAATTATTCTTGAATATCTTTTGGATTATGCTTGGGACAAAGGAATTCTTGAAAACAACTCTACTTTATACAGAGATCTTTTAGACACTAAAATAATGGACTGCCTTACACCAAGTCCGGGAAAAATTATTTCTCAGTTTAATAAACGATACAGTATCTCTCCCGAAAAAGCTACATCAGAATTCTATCAAACTTCCCTTGATTCAAACTACATAAGGAAAAGTAGAATCGAAAAAAATCTTTTCTGGAAATATAAATCAAAGTATGGAAAATTAGAATTAACAGTAAACCTTTCAAAACCTGAAAAAGATCCAAAGGACATAGCAAAAGCCCAAAATAAAACTCCATCATCATATCCAAAATGCGTTTTATGTAGGGAAAATGAAGGCTATGCTGGAAGAATCAATCATCCTGCAAGGCAAAATTTAAGGCTTATTCCTTTAAATCTTGAAGGAGAAAAATGGTACCTCCAGTATTCTCCCTACTCCTACTATCCTGAACACTGCATAATATTATGTGAAGAACACCGTCCTATGAAAATAGATATAAAAACTTTTAGAAGACTGCTTTCTTTTGTAGAACAATTTCCTCACTATTTTATAGGTTCCAATGCAGATTTGCCTTTAGTTGGAGGCTCTATTCTTTCCCATGATCATTTCCAGGGAGGAAGGTACACCTTTCCTATGGAAAAAGCAAGGGAATATATAGAAATTAATTTAGAAAATTATCCAAATATAGAAGGATATATTTTAGATTGGCCTATGTCCGTATTAAGACTTAAGGGTAAAAACCAGGAGGATTTATCGAAACTCTCAAGTCAAATTCTTGAAAACTGGAGAAAGTATTCAAACCCAAAATTAAATATACTATCCTCTACTAAGGGAGAAAATCATAACACAATTACTCCTATAGCTAGATATAAAAATGATCAATACGAAATAGATTTGGTTTTTAGAAACAACAGAAAAAGTGAAGAATACCCCTATGGAATATTCCACCCTCACGAAAAATACCACCACATTAAAAAAGAGAACATAGGACTTATAGAGGTAATGGGTAGGGGAATACTCCCTTCTAGATTAAAAAAAGAAATTTACCTTTTAGAAAAATGCCTGGAAGGAAAAATAAAAATCAAGGATTACGAAGAACTTTCCAGTTACAAAAATTGGTACGAAATGATAAAAGAAAAATATCCTAAGGATCAAAATTGGAAACATGTGTTAGAAAAAGAAATAGGTACAGCATATCAAGGTATCTTAGAAGACTGCGGTGTATTTAAAAACCCGAAAGACCTTGCTTTTGCAGTTACTAATGACCTTCTTAATTAAATAACAAAAATTTTTTTATTTAGGAAAGTCTGTAAATAAACTTACTAAGTCATGTGATAGGTGTATTTATTAAGCAAATAATCTGATAATTACCACCTTTTGTATAGTTATCGTTTTCATCTGGAAATAATATTCCTATCTCACCTGTTGGTATAATAGTAAATCCTTCAATAGTAACATTAGTATTGTTTCCTTTAAATATTATTCCTCCAGTTATTTCAGTATTAGCTGGACCATCAGTTGATTTTAAAATAATGTTTCCTATATCTTTTATTGTTACCAATTCTGGGTTCGATTCTTCTCCGTATTGTCCAGGTCCTACTAAAATTGTATCCCCTGATGTTGCCGCATCAACCGCTGCTTGTATTGTACTATAATCTCCATCGGCACCTACTTTTATAGCATCACTAGTTGAATAGACGTCTATTTTAGCCTCAGCTTCAAATCCATCTCTTTTATATGTTACAATTGCTGTTAAGTTAGTATCTACATTATCAGTTATTGTTACTCCTGTATCTGTATAGTTTGCTCCGTAGTCTACATTTACAGTTTCTTCACCATCTAATGTTATTACCGGTGCTTCATTATCAGCTGGTGCATCTAAACTACCACTGCTCTATGAGATAAAAAGCTATTAATTTTATTGTTTCAAATATTACACTATCTATTGACTCTCTATCCGTAAACCATAGATAACTGTCAAATTCTTCGTAATTTGTAGGTATAGAAATAATTTCTATATCTAAATCTAACTTTTTAAATTGATTTCGGAAAATCTTTGTTGCTCTAAAAGAATGATATTTGGATGTTACTATCATTATGGATTCATACTCACTATTATTTAAAAAATACTCTCCAACTGCTTCAGCTTCATCTATTGTACTTCTTGCATTTCCATTGACTATAATGATATCTTCAGCTGGCACACCAGCCTGAACTGCCAAGTCCTTATTGTTGTCCGAACCATCAGAAAGATCAAATCCCTTAGAATCAAGTAATATATGAATTTCATCAGAAACATATAAGTCGGACATAATTATTTCATCAATGTATCCTTCTTCATATAAATCTATGCCTTGAAGTATTCTACAAGGTATTTCTCCATTAAGGACAACTGCAGCATCACATTTTTTTAACTCGTTTTCGTAAACTAATATATGTCCTATAGATAAAAAATAAACTACTAGTAGTATAATAAGTCCTATTAATATTTTTCTTTTCATAAAATCTCCAATTCGAAATATATTTTCAAAACTCTAAGTTTCCCTTCTATTCATGGTAAAATTATATCAAAATCGTGCTTAATTACAATAAAAAGATATCTTCATATCTTATAATTATCTGTATATATAGTTTTATGTCCCAATATCCACCTATATACAAGTATGTCAAAGGATAAATATTGTTTAACAACAAATTCAATTTTATTTATATATGTTTAAAATTTAAATACATATATGCTTCAAAATGGCTCTGCATGACAATCCTTTCAATAATTCATAAACTAATTTGACAGGCACCGATGTTAAAAACCCACCTCTTAGAATTTCGTAAATTTCAGAGGTGGGTTCGTTATAGCTTTTATTCTTCATAACATTTATAGCTAGGTACAATTTTTTTTAATTCTTCTTTGACTTTCTGGTCTTCCATTATAGCTATATTACAATTGATGTTTTTTAGGAATTCTATTATCTCTTTTTCTTTTATTTCTTCTGGTTTCTCTATGAAGATTTTTTCATGCTTTGTAGCTATATTATTGTTTTTATCTAGTAGTAACTCTTCATAAAGTTTTTCTCCAGGTCTAAGTCCTGTGATTTCTATAGGTATATCTTCGTAGGGTTTAAAGCCTGATAAATGTATAAGATTTTTTGCTAGATCCAATATCTTCACTGGCTCTCCCATATCCAAGATAAATATTTCTCCACCTTTAGCCATAGCTCCCGCTTGAAGTACCAGCTGAGCAGCTTCCGGTATTGTCATAAAATATCTTATGATTTCTTCATGGGTAATAGTAATTGGACCACCTTCTTTTATCTGTTTTTTAAATAGTGGTATTACACTTCCATTGCTTCCTAATACATTTCCAAATCTTACTGCAACAAAATCAGTGGTACTTTTTCCTTTTTGGCTCTGTACTATCATTTCTGATAATCTTTTAGTAGCTCCCATAACATTTGTAGGATTTACCGCTTTATCTGTAGATATCATTACAAATTTTTCTACCTGATTGTTTTTAGATACATTTACCATATTATATGTACCAAATATATTGTTCTTAACTGCTTCTTTTGGGTTATTTTCCATTATAGGTACATGCTTATGAGCTGCTGCGTGAAAAACAACTTGAGGTGTATACTTTCTGAATATTTCATCTAATCTTTCCGGATCTCTCACTGATGCTATAATTAGATTTATCTCTATGTTGGGATATTGTTTTTTTAGATCCAGTTCCAATTGGTATGCATTATTTTCATATACATCAACTATATTTAATCTGATCGGATTAAATTTGCAGACCTGTCTGCATATTTCCGAACCAATTGATCCTCCACCTCCTGTCACAAGGATAGATTTATCTGTTATTAGTTTTTCTAAGTCTTCTATATGAAGTTTTACTTCATCTCTTCCCAGCAGGTCTTCTATATTAACATCTCTTATCTGACTTATCTTTACTTTTCCATCTGCAAGGTTGTATATGCTAGGTAGAGTTCTCATTTTCACTTTAGTTTCTTTTGCTATTTCTAGTATCTCTTTTATAGTTTGATTGTCCGCTGATGGTATAGCTATAACTGCTTCATCTATATTGTATTTTTTTGATACTTTTATAAAATCTTTTGTAGTTCCAACTATCTTTACTCCATTAAGTTCAAGTCCCTGTTTAGATTTATCGTCATCTAATATAGCCACAGGAAAAGATTGGGATTCAGGGTTTGATTTGTATTCTTTGATAAGCATTGATCCTGCTTCTCCTCCTCCTATAACAATTACATTTTTTCTTCCATTTTTATTTAAATAGAAAGATGGTCTTCTAGCTCTTCTTAAAAAACGATAAAAAAATCTAACCCCTCCTACTAATACTATATCAATAAGAGCAGTCAGAATATAAATACTTCTAGGCATCAATAGTTGTAAAGCTGTAAGAAGGGAGATAGTAGCCATTGTTGCTACTAAAGAAGCAAATACCGTCTTAATTAGTTCTTCTATACTAGCATATTTCCAAAGACTTGAGTACATCTTAAAAACATAGAATATTCCCAATTTAGTTAATGTTACCCAAATAAATACATCTTTATATACGTTTATATATTGAATTGCTTGACTATTTATAATTGATGTAGTTCCTTCAAATCTTATCATTAAAGCAAGCCAAAATGATAAATTTATTAATACTGCATCTGTTAGTAGCAATAGTATTTGTCTAGTGCGTTTTTTCATACCTTGACCCCTTTAGCGATAGTTGAACAATAGTAAAACCTTAGTGAAACGATAGTTAAGCAATAGTGAAACGATAGTTGAGCAATAGTATAGCTATAGTTAAGCAATAGTGAAACGATAGTTAAGCAATAGTTAAGAGATAGTTTTTACGAAATTACTCATCTTTACCGATAGATTTCTCGCCATTTTAGAAAATTTATCAAATTCATTATCAGTTATATAATTTAATTCTACTGCTATTTCCATCTGACATATTAGTTCCATTAATGAGCCGTAGGAAATATTGATAAAGTGTGCTTTATCCTTATTGGTTCTCCTACTAGTTCCTTCTGCTATATTTGATGGTATTGATACTGCTGCTCTATTCATTTGCTGAACAAGAGCATATTTTTCTTCATTGGGAAATTTTTTTACTAACTTATAATTATATAAAACTAATTGTTTAGATAATTGATATATTTTCAATCTCTGAAATGCAAACATTATGTCTCCTCTTTTGAGCGATAGTTGAGCCATAGTTAAACGATAGTAAAGCGATAGTTGAGCCATCGTTAGGCTATTGTTTCGCCATCGTTAGGCCATTGTTAAGATTTAACTAGCTATTTTTCCAGTAGGCTTTAAAGAGTCCTGCGAATACTCCAAGCATTACACCAAGAACCAGTCCTATGGCAAGGTTTAATAGTTTATTTGGCGAAACAGGTACATCAGAGTAGTGAGCTTCTGATATTACTATAATATTGTCTCTCATTACGTCCATCTTACCGTTTAGTATATTATCTTCTTGTTCTGTGCTTTTATATTGATTTATAAGGGATTTTTCTTCTACTAACTCATCGTAGAATTTTTGTTTTCTATCTAAGGATTCTCTCAGAGATATTAAGTTTGTTTTATTATCTAAATATTTAGATTCTAAAGAAAAATAGTTGCCGTTAACATACTCCTGAGTCATAACATTTTCAGATATATCTGATATATCTAAGTTAAATTCTTCAGCATAAGCCGCTGCCGCTGTAGGATCAGAAAACAAAAGTTTTTGAAGTGTATATATAGGAGTAATAGAATCCAAAAGAGCTTTATTTTCTTTCATCAATGTTTCTTCTCTTTCGATACTATTTTGAAGATTATCTATATTAACTTCATAATCGTATATAAATTGATTAACAGCGTTTTCTTTATACTTCATCCTTATAGTTTTCATGTACGTATCTACAAGGTCTTTATTTACTTGATAGGTTATATCCGGATCGTTGTATTCAAAAGCTATTTTAAATCTATTTGATTCTTCATCTTGAGATATGGTTACTTTATCTCTAAAAGATTGGTTAGACATTCCGTTTTCACCAATTTCATCTAATTCATTCTGCTTTATTACTTTATCTACTACAGCATTACTATTTATATACTGTATGTAGTCATTTATATTATCAGAAGGAAATGAATATGTACCGTATCTTGTACCTGCTGATCCTGGACTTTTTATAAGAAGTTCCGTCGCAGATTTGTAGGCAGGAGTTATCATGACAAAAGTATAAAATATGGTAGCTATTAATACTAATGATGTAATTAAAATTATTAATACTCTCTCATTCCAAATATTTAATATTAGTTCTTTTAAACTTATTTCATCGTATTCATTTATCATTTGTTTTTGATTGTTGTTGCCTTCCTGCATTTCTTTCCTCCTAGATGATTAAAATGCTATATATTATTGCTTGACTATATAGCATTTAGTTTTTTATTCAAAAAGTATGTTTTTTTATAACATATTTTATCATAATAAGTCTATCATTATTTAATTAATGAGTCAATGAAATAAGTTTCATTGTTATTTTATATAATACTTTACTGAAGTAGATATAAGTATTTGACTATAAGGTTCTTAGCCTTATCGTATTCTTCTTGTTTGAGTCTTTCTTTTAGATGTTCTGAAACTAGAGTCTTGTCTTCACTAGTTATGCCGTCCTTTAATAGTCCTAATAAATAGGGTATATCCAGCTTAGCAGCATATTTTATTGCTTCTATCTTATCTGAACTAGATATTTCGTTTTCCAGACTCATATCAAAGTCTATTTCTCCTTCTACCTGTATACCTGTTTCTGAACTGTAGGATATTCCTTCATCATTGGTTTCCTCTTCTTTTTCTACTTCTTCTGCTATTTTATTTTCATCTGATGTAGATGTATTGGTTTCCTTATCTGATTCCTTAGAAGCTTCTCCTGTGTTTTTTGTATTGTCTGTTCCTTTACTGGAATCTATAATTATTTCTTCATCTTCTTCCACATCTTCATTATTTTCTTTTGATTGTGTATTTTCTTCATCTTCTTTAATATTTTCATTATCTTCATCTTCTGCTGAAACTGTTTCAGTGGTACTTATTTCTTCCTTTTCCTGGTCGTCTTCTTCTTGGACATCAAAACCAGCAGGTTCCTTTGACACCTGCTGGCTAGAATTTGCTATATAAAATACTATAGGAATAATCAAGACAACTATAAGTATAACTATTATCTTTTTATTCATATCTTTACCTACTTAATTTTCATTATTTGGCAAGTAATCTCTCCAAAACTATTACGGCTTCTAGTCTAGTAGTAAGCCCTTTAGGATCGAATTCTCCTGAAGTTCTACCAGTCATTACTTCTAGTTCCTCAACCATAGCTGTACCTTCTAAAGCCCAAGTTGAAAGTTCTTCTAAATCACTAAAGTTGAAATCAATATATTCAGATTCTAAATAATATTTTTTCTTAAGCATTCTAGATGCCATTACTGCCATTTCTTCTCTTGTTATGTTTTCATTAGGCTTGAATTCAGTTGCTGATACTCCTTCAATTAATCCAAGGTCGTATGCTGCAGCTACTTCGTCGTAGAACCAGTTATTAGCATTTACATCTCCAAATATATCACTACCTTCATAATCAGTCATATCCATAAGTCTTACTAGCATTGCTGCAAATTCTGCTCTAGTAACTTCTGTGAAAGGATCAAATTCTGCTCCTCTTCCCTGAACATAACCTCTTGCTGACATTCTACTTACTGTGTCTTTATATTCCTGTCCCCAGGTAATATCATCTATATCAGAAAAATCTAATGCTTCGGATTCATCTACCTTATATTGACTGAATTTACTTAGTGTAAATCTTACTCTTCCAGCTTCTTCATCATAATATCCACCAATTAAATCATATTCTTCAGTATCTTCA
>JAWOEG010000069.1:0-8877 GCA_046482875.1 Eubacteriales bacterium
AATACAATTAATAAAAATACAATTAATGCTTGACTTATCCTTCCAATATGTTATAATGAATCATAAGTTAAAAATACAAATCACAAACGAGAATAACACAGTGAAATCATTTAAAGAAGTAATAGAAGAAACAAAGCACATCAGATTTAGACTTAGGTATTAAAACATCTATAACTTGTAATGTAGAAGAAGAAGGATCAATAGTAGTTAATTCAAGACTTATAAATGACTTTATTAGAAAACTACCATCAAGTTCAAATGTAAAAATAAGTACAGATGAGAATAATAAAATGGAAATAAAATGTGAACAATCAGATTTTGTAATACTTTGCAACTCAGCTGACGAATATCCAGACAATACTTTTATACAAGAAGGTGAATCTATTGTAATAGATTCAAAAAAACTTCAAAAATTAATAAAATACACTTCTTTTGCAGCAGCACAAGACAACATGAAACCTGTACTTACAGGATGTTTAATGGAATTAGAAGATAATAAATGTGTATTTGCAGCAATTGATGGATATAGACTAGCTGTAAAAGAAGAAGAAATAGATTATACCGGTACAAATAGAGCTATAATACCTTCAAAATCATTATTAGAAGTAAGCAGAATAATAGAAGATTTAGAAGAAGATATTGAAATGGTACTTTCAGAAAGTCATATATCATTTCTAATAGGAGATACTGTAATAATGTCTAATCTTTTAGAAGGTGAATTTATAAAATATAAAGATATTATAAAAGAAGGATATGTATCAAAAATTAAGTTAAATACAGGTAAATTTAAAAATTCAATAGAAAGAGTATCACTACTGGCTAAAGAAGATAAAAACAACCTAATTATATTCAAAGTAAATAGTGATAATCTAACAATAGAATCAACTTCAGAATACGGAAACGCAGAAGAAATAATAGACATAGACTTAGAAGGAGAAGAACTAAAAATAGGATTCAATTCAAAATATATATTAGATTTACTAAAGGTAGTTCAAAGCGAAGAAATATATTTAGAATTCCAAGGGAACTTGAATCCATGTATAGTAAGACTAGTAGGAGCAAACCACTTTATGTATTTGGTACTTCCTGTTAGAATAGGATAGAGGTGAAATAAATAATGATAGAAATAAAAGTAGAAGGTGAATTTATAAAACTCCAACAGTTTTTGAAATATATAGATGCAGCTCAAACGGGAGGTCATGCAAAAATACGTATAAACGACGGTAATGTTAAAGTAAACGGTGAAATAGAATATCAAAGAGGTAAAAAATTATATAAAAATGATATAATAGAAATAGATAATGAAGAATTTAAAATAATAGCAGAATAAAGGGGAATACCTTTGTACGTTGAAAATCTTTATTTGGAAAACTATAGAAATTTTGAAAATATTAGTATAGAATTAAATGAAAAACTAAATTTATTTATAGGTGATAATGCTCAAGGAAAAACAAATTTAATCGAGGCTATTTTTTATATTTCTATAGGTAGATCCTTTAGATTTTCAAAAGATAGCAATTTAGTTATGTTTGAAAAAAACAGCAACTATATCAAAATAAGTGTTAAGAGAAGAAAAGACCATAAAAAAATAAATATAAATATTAATAAAGACAAAAATAAAACTTATAAAATAAACGGATTAACCCTAGAAAAAAATAGTGAATTAGTAGGAATGGTAAATATAGTGATTTTTTCTCCCGACAATCTAGACCTTATAAAAGGTAGTCCTGGAGATAGAAGGAAATTTTTAAATATAGAAATTTCTCAACTAAAACCAAAATATAAATATTTACTAAAAAAATATAAAAAAATACTTTTACAGAGAAATAACCTACTAAAAAAAATAAATGAAAATAACAATAACTACAGACTTCTAGACGTATGGGACGACCACCTTATAGAAACAGGAAGTCAAATAATTCAATATAGAAAAGACTTTATAAATAAAATAAAAAAAATATCAAAAAAAATACATTGGGAACTATCAGGAGAAAAAGAAAATCTAAATATCATATACAAAAGTGGTTTAGGGATTATTAGAGAAGGAGACCTGGCCTACATAAGAGAAAAATTTAAAAGTAAATTAGAAGAAAATAGACAAAGAGAAATAGAAAGAGGAATAACCCTTTATGGACCTCATTTAGATGATATGAAAATAATTATTAACAGTAAAAATAGCAGATATTATTCATCCCAAGGCCAAAAAAGAACAGCAGCTCTTGCTTTAAAGCTGTCTGAAATAGATATAATTAGAGAAGAAAAAAAGGACAATCCAATAGTATTACTAGATGACGTATTATCAGAATTAGACAATAAAAGAAGATCACATCTTCTTAAATACATAGAAAATGTTCAAACTATAATAACATCTACAGACGACTCTGATTTACTAAAATTGCTGGAAAAAAAAGATAAAAAAATATTTTATATAAACCAAGGAAATATAACTAATATAATAGAATAGAGGTGTACTATGTCAGAAAAAATAAGAAATTATGGGGCGGATCAAATCAAGGTACTTGAAGGATTAGAGCCCGTTAGAAAAAGACCAGGTATGTATATCGGGTCAACAGGACCTAGAGGTTTGCATCACTTAGTTTACGAGGTAGTAGACAACAGTATAGATGAAGCCTTAGAAGGTGAATGTGATGAAATAGTCGTAACAATAAACGAAGATAACTCTGTTAAAGTAGAGGACAATGGTAGCGGTATTCCTACTGAAGAACATCCAAAAACTAAAAAATCCACAGTAGAAACAGTACTAACAGTACTCCACGCTGGAGGAAAATTTGATTCTGATGCATACAAGGTATCAGGAGGATTGCACGGTGTTGGTGTATCAGTTGTAAATGCCTTATCAGAATGGCTTGAAGTTGAAGTCTATAGAGAAGGTAAAATTCACAAGCAAAGATTTGCAAGAGGTGACAAAACTACAGAACTAGAAGTAGTAGGGAATACTAAAAAACAAGGGACAACAATAACCTTTAAACCAGATTACGAAATCTTCGAAGAAATAGACTACGATTTTGGTACATTACAACATAGATTAAGAGAATTAGCCTTTCTTAATAAAGGTGTAAAAATAATACTTGAAGACAAAAGAGCAGAAAAAAGAACAGAAAATTACCACTATGAAGGCGGTATCAAAGAATTTGTAAAATATTTAAATAAAAATAAAAAACCTCTTCATAATAAAATAATATATAAAGAAGTAGAAAATAAAGACAATATAATAGAATTTGCAATACAATATACCGATGCATACAGTGAAGGGATTTATACCTTCGCAAACAACATAAATACTCAAGAAGGAGGAACTCACTTAAGTGGGTTTAAAGCATCTCTTACAAGAGTAATAAATGACTATGCCAGAAAAAACAACATACTAAAAGAAAAAGATGAAAACCTAAGAGGTGAAGACATTAGAGAAGGTATTACAGCAATATTATCTGTAAAAATTTCAGATCCTCAATTTGAAGGACAAACAAAAACTAAGTTGGGTAATTCAGAAATGAGAGGAATAGTAGAAACAACTATAAATGAACACCTTACCTACTTCTTAGACGAAAATCCACAAGTTGCTAAATACATAATAGAAAAAGCAGTTAGGTCATCTAAAGCAAGAGAGGCAGCAAGAAAAGCAAGAGAACTTACTAGAAGAAAAAACGCCTTGGATAGTATGGCTTTACCCGGAAAACTAGCAGATTGCTCAGAAAAAGATCCAGAACAATGCGAAATTTACCTGGTAGAGGGTGACTCAGCAGGGGGTTCTGCAAAGCAAGGAAGAGATAGGAGAACTCAAGCTATCTTACCTCTAAGAGGTAAGATACTAAACGTTGAAAAAGCAAGATTAAATAGAATATTAAACTATGAAGAAATAAGATCTATGATAACAGCCTTTGGCTGTGGTATCGGTGAAGATTTTGATTTAAATTCATTAAGATACAGCAAGATTATAATAATGACCGATGCCGATGTGGATGGTGCTCATATAAGAACCCTTTTACTGACATTCTTTTACAGGTATATGAGACCCTTAGTAGAAAATGGAAATATATACATAGCCCAACCACCACTTTATAAAATTCAAAAAGGTAGAAAAGAATACTATGTATACTCAGAAAAAGAACTTGAAAAACTTCTAGATGACGAAGTAGGAAGAGATAGTAAATACGGTATTCAAAGATACAAAGGTCTTGGAGAAATGAATCCTGAGCAGCTTTGGGATACGACTATGGACCCGGAAGAAAGGATTGTACTTCAAGTTGAAGTAGAAGATGCCTTAGAAGCAGATGAGATATTTACTACTTTAATGGGAGACAAAGTAGAACCTAGAAGACAGTTCATAGAACAAAATGCTAAATATGTAAGCAATTTAGATATATAATGGCAGAAGATATCGGAGGAAAAAATGGATAAAGATAATACAAAACAAAATGTAAGGCCGGTAAAAATTGAAAAAGAAATGAAAAAATCATATTTAGACTATGCTATGACAGTTATAGTAAGTAGGGCATTGCCAGATGTGAGAGATGGTCTAAAGCCGGTACATAGAAGAATATTATACGCAATAAGCGAACTAGGAATAACCCCAGATAAAGCACATAGAAAAAGTGCGCGTATAGTCGGTGACGTTCTTGGTAAATATCATCCTCACGGTGATACAGCAGTATATGATGCTATGGTTAGATTAGCCCAGGATTTCTCAACAAGATACCAACTAGTAGATGGTCACGGTAACTTTGGATCTGTAGATGGCGATAGTGCCGCAGCAATGAGATATACAGAAGCAAGAATGGGTAAAATAACTACAGAAATGCTTAGAGATATAAACAAAGAGACCATAGACTACAGATTGAATTTTGACGAGACTTTAAAAGAACCTGTAGTTCTACCATCTAGATACCCTAATCTACTAGCAAATGGTTCATCAGGTATCGCTGTAGGTATGGCTAGTAGCATACCACCAAACAACCTTAGAGAAATTATAGATGGAACTATAGCTCAAATAGAAAATCCAGAGATAAGTATAGATGAACTCCTAAAATATATAAAAGGACCTGATTTTCCTACTGGAGCAACAATAGTAGGAAAAGAAAAAATAAGAAAAGCATACAAAACAGGTAGGGGAAAAATAAAAGTAAGAGCAGATGCTAATATAGAATCTATGGCCAACAATAAGAGCAAAATAATATTTACAGAAATACCTTACCAGGTAAACAAAGCTAGACTTATAGAAAAAATAGCAGAACTAGTAAAAGATAAAAAACTAGAAGGCATAACAGATTTAAGAGATGAAAGTGATAGAAAAGGAATGAGAATTGTAGTTGAAATAAAAAGAGACTACAGTCCTGAAATTGTTCTAAACAATCTTTATAAGCATACTCAACTTCAAAATACATTTTCAATTATAAATATAGCACTAGTTAACGGAGAACCAAAAACATTAAACCTAAAAGAAATGATATATCATTATATAGAACATCAAAAAGATGTAGTGACCAGAAGAACACAATATGACCTCAATAAAGCAGAAGCTAGAGCACACTTACTAGAAGGATTTAAAATTGCTCTAGATAATATTGACGAAGTTATTAAAATAATAAGAAATTCCTACAATGATGCTGAAGAAAAATTGATGGAAAGATTTGAATTATCCGATATTCAGGCTAAAGCTATTGTAGATATGAGACTTAGAAGACTTCAAGGATTAGAAAGAGAAAAACTTGATAATGAATATAACGAACTACTAGAAAAGATAGAATACTATAAATCAATCCTAGCCGATGAAACTTTACTTTTAGATATTATAAAAAAAGAACTTGAAGAAATAAAAGAAAAATATGGCGACGACAGAAGAACAAAAATAATAACGGATATTGGAGAAATAGATTTAGAAGATTTAATAGAAGAAGAAAATGTATGTATTACATTGACACATCACGGATATATTAAAAGAATACCTGAAGATACTTATAAGAGACAAAAAAGAGGTGGAAAAGGCATAAAAGGACTTAAAACCAGAGATGAAGACTTTGTAATAGATTTATTTACAACCTCAACCCATGACTATTTGATGTTCTTTACAAACAAAGGAAAAACATATCACATTAAAGCATATGAAATACCCGAAGCTAAGAGAACAGCTAAAGGAACAGCTATAATAAACATACTTCCTTTAAGTCAAGGAGAAAGAGTAACAGCAGTAATACCTATTAGAAAGATAGAAAATAACGAACAATATTTGATTTTTAATACGAAAAAAGGTAAAATCAAAAAAACTGTTCTAAAAGAATTTGAAACAAACAGAACAACAGGAATAATAGCAGTTAAGCTGCAAGATGATGATGAACTTATTGGAGTCAAAAAGACAAACGGTAAAAAAGATCTTCTAATAGTTACTGAAAAAGGAAAAGCTATAAGATTTAACGAAGATCAGGTAAGACCTATGGGAAGAAATACTTCAGGAGTTAGATCCATCAACCTGTATGACGATGACGAAATAGTATCGTTAAATATTATAAATCAAGAAGATAAAAGAAAGCTACTTTTAATTACTGAAAATGGATTTGGTAAAAAAACTAAAACTAAACTCTATAGAAATCAAACTAGAGGTGGTAAAGGAGTAATTACCTACAGTTTAAGTTCAAAAACCGGAGATATAATAGGTACTGAAATAGTATCTTCCGATGATGAAGTAATGATTATTACTCACGAAGGTATAATAATAAGAACTGGAGTAGAAGATATTTCTACAATGGGAAGAGCTACCAAAGGAGTAAGAGTAATGAAAATGAGTAGTGGAGATAGGGTAGTTTCAACTACTAAAGTAATTTTTTAAGGAGGTTTTTATGGCATTAGAAATAAAAAAAGAATTATTAGATGATAAATACCAGGTGACTCCTATAGGTGAAATAGACATAATGTCTTCCGAAGAACTAAAAAAGGAAATTAAAATTATAATCGAAAAAAATAAAGACATAGTAATTAACGGTGAAAATATAGAATACATGGACAGTACAGGTCTAGGAGTACTTATAAGTCTTCTTAAAAAGACAAGAGAAAAAGACAATAAGATTATAATCAAGAATTTGAAGCCTAATATATATAAACTTTTTAATATAACAGGCTTAACAAAAGTTTTTGAAATTGAATAGGTGAAAAAATGGAAAATATACTAATTACACTACCAAAAAAATCAGAATACATCAGTACACTTAGGTTGACTACTTCATCCATAGCCTCTAAAATAAACTTTAACATAGATTCTTTGGAAGATATTAAGATGCTTATATCAGAAATATGCATATTTCTAATAAAAAACTTTGAAAAAAAAGAAAAACCTTTAGAAATAAAATACATCTTAAAAGACAATAAAATCGAAATTAATATAACAGACACAAACTTAGAAAAAATAGAATTTGATGAAGAAAACATGAGCATAATGATAGTTAAAAGTCTATCAGATAAGGTTGAAATCAAAGAAAATACAGTAATTATAACAAAAAATAATTATCTATAAAGGTATGTTATGAGTAGAAATAAAAATATTAAAAATTATGAACTTTTTTTAGAATATTCTAAAAAAAGAGATACAGCCACAAGAGATAAAATATTTGAAGAATATATGTACATAGCAGAAATACTTTCTAAAAAGTATACAAATAAAGGTGTAGATTACGACGATATATACCAAATAGCATGTATAGGTCTTTTGTATGCAATAGATAGGTTCGATATAGAAAGAGGATTTGAATTTTCAAGCTTTGCCACTCCTACAATATTAGGAGAAATCAAGAAATACTTTAGAGACAAAACTTGGACTATGAAAATTCCAAGAAGAATCCAAGAACTATCTAAAAAAGTAAATTCATCTAAAGTTTATCTAATGCAAAAAGACCAAAAAGTACCTACTCCGGCTGAAATAGCTGATTACTTAAGGTGTACAGAAGAAGAAGTTCTGGAAGCCATGGAAGCAGGTAAGGCATACAATCCTAAATCCCTAGACTTAAAATATGAAACAGGAAGTGAAGATAATAATATAAGTTTAATGGATATTGTAGGAGAAAAAGATGATTCTTTTAAAAACATAGAAGACAAAGACTTTATAAAAAGAGTTATGAATAAGCTCAACAAATTAGAAAGAACCATTGTAGAAAAAAGGTATCTATATGATGATAAAACCCAAGAAGAATTAGGACAAGAGCTTGACATATCTCAAGTAACTGTATCAAGAATTGAAAAGAGAATATTCGAAAAATTTAAAATAGAATATAAAAGAAGCAGTTGAGGTTTTTATGAGTAAAATAAAAATGGAAACACTAAAAAATCAGATAAATATTAAGTTTTTATAGTTTGTAAACTAGTAATATAGGTAGTATAATAATTGTACTACCTATTTTTATACAAATAGATTTTAAGTAGTTTATTATTAAGGAGGTTTCATATATGAACTTGTTCAAAAGCAAAGGAAACATATTTATAGCTTTAGTAGTTTTTATTATTATAGTTGTAATAAGTTCCTTTAGTACAGTAATATCTTTTTTAGCTAATTATCAGTGGTTTGGCGAAGTAGGATATGTAGGAACATTTCTTACAAAGATAAAAACACAACTGTTTTTAGGAGTACCACTGTTTATTATAGTATTTTTAGTTTTTTACTTATTTGTGAATAGACTTAAAAACAAATATTATGATGAAACAGGTGTAGTACCTGATAAAAAAACAAAGAAGACTTCTGGATTAGGAGTTAAGCTAGGTTCAGCAGTCATAAGTTTTTTCTTTACAATATCAATTGTATCTGACTTGTGGTTCGACTTGCTGAAGTTTTTCAATTCAACAAGTTTTAATCATTCAGATCCTATATTTGGCAACGAC
>JAWOEG010000091.1:0-19253 GCA_046482875.1 Eubacteriales bacterium
AGGTATGGTGCCAATTCAGGTAATGTACCCATTTGGAAACCGCCGGCAACTTCAAAGATCTGCAGTCCATTCAATCTAAACAAATCAGAGGGTTGGGGGTTCGAGTCCTCTCTGGTGTGCCAATGTAAAAAAACCTGCTAAATACAGTTTGTAATTTTAGCAGGTTTTTTTCATTAAGATAATTAACAGTATTTATTGATTTTTTACTTAATGAATAGATAAAATTAATTCAAAAGTATTACATCTCTCCATAAGTTCTTCACAACTATATATTAATATATAGAAAAACCATATGAGGAGATCTTATGAAAAAAATAAAACCAAGAAATATTATTCAATTATTATTTTTTATAACTGTTGCATTAATAACTTTAGCAAAAAATGCAGAAGAGCTAGGTTTGTCTATTTTAGACTCAATTAAGGGTGTTTCTCTCCACTCAATATGCCCTTTCGGAGCGGTAGAAACATTTTATACATTAATAACAGGTCAAGGATTAATAGCTAAAATTCATACCTCTAGTTTGGTATTATTTGTAATTTTAGTAATCAGTGCAATTTTATTCGGGGGAGCTTTTTGTGGATTTATATGTCCTTTAGGTTCCATCCAAGAGTTTGTTGGAAAACTAGGCAAAAAATTATTTCCAAAGAAATACAACAATTTTATTCCCTACAAAGTAGATAAATATTTAAAGTATTTAAGATATTTAACTTTATTATTAATCGTTTATTTTAGTAGTTATTCCTTAAAGTTAGTTTTCGCAGATTATGATCCTTACTTTGCTCTATTTAACTTCTACACAGGGGAAGCAGCTATTACAGCAATATTAGTTCTAGTTGTCGTTTTGGTTTCCTCCTTGTTTGTAGAAAGGCCTTGGTGTAAATATTTGTGTCCACTAAGTGCTATATTAGGTATTTTCAACAAATTTAGAATCTTCAAAATAGCAAGAAATAAAAGCACCTGCATAAACTGTAAAAAATGTGATAATGTGTGCCCAATGAATATAAAGGTTTCTGAAAAAGAAATTATTAATGATACAAATTGCATAAGTTGTTTGAAATGTACATCTGAGGAAGTTTGTCCAATAGATAATACTTTAGACATGAAACTTGGAGGTATAAAATGAAACTAAATAATATAATTTTGTCCATTGCCATTGCGGCGATTTTCATAATTGGTATTATGATTTCTGACTATTTAGGATACTGGCAAACCGAAAGTCTAAAAGTACCTCAAAAAATATCTGAAGGAGAATTTGAAGGTTACTCTAACCCTGATGATATAAGGGGTTCCTATTCTCTAGGAGATATTTCCAAAAGTTTTGAAATTAATGTTGAAACTCTATCAAAGGCTTATGACCTTGCGAATATAATCGAGGACCCAAGTGTTTTTAAAGTAAATCAACTAGAAGAATACTATGTTTTTGATGAAGATATCGAGGTGGGAACCGGTAGTGTTAAATATTTTGTATCTTTATATACGGGTATCCCTTATGAAAGTGATGATAATGTACTACCAATAACAGCTTTAAATATTCTTAAGGAAGAGGAAAAAATCACAGAAGAGTTATACGATGAACTCAAAGAAATTTCAATAGATATATCCAAATATTTGATTACTGAAAATATTGTTTCTGATGAAATAACCGAAGAATATAATAATGATGAGGATGAAGAGTATGTAATCAAGTCAACAACAACTGTTCTTGAAGTAATTAGATGGGGTACTAGTATTGAAGAACTGGAAGAATTAATTGGTGTAACAGAAATTTCAGAAGACGATGTTATTAGAAATATATGCCTAGATAATGGACTCTCTTTTTCAGAGGTAAAGGAAAAAATTTCAACATCTTTGAAATAATTGACTATATACATTCTAAATGATATATTAATGGCATAAGCTCAAAATAAAGATAAGGGAGATATTATTATGTCAAAAATACCAGAAAATATTATTAAAGAATGGGAAAATAAAGAAGGTCCAATCATATTAACCACTGTTAGCAAAGAAGGCGTTCCAAATAGTATATATGCTACTTGCGTAAATCTTTACGACGATGAAAAAATTGTTGTAGCTGATAATTATTTCAATAAAACGAAGAATAATTTAATGGAAAATAATCAAGCTTCAATTTTGTTTTACACAAAGGATGACAAAGCATATCAGTTGAAAGGTAAGATTGATTATTTGAAAACCGGCAAGATTTTTAATGATATGAAATCTTGGAATCCAGAAAAACATCCAGGTCATGGAGCTGCAACTATGTCTGTTAGTGAAATATATACAGGGTCAGAAAAGATTCTTTAATATCCTATTAAATAAAATCCTTAATATATTTTAACTAAATCCATATATATTCTTATATGAAATGTAATTTTAAATAATTTTAAGTTTAAAATCCAAATAAAAAAACTGCACTATAATAGATATGTTTGTCTATTAAGTGCAGTTTTATTTTATATATTTTTACTTATAATCATAAAACCCTTTACCAGTTTTACGTCCTAATAATTTACCTCTTACCATTTTCCTAAGAAGGGGATGTGCTCTGTATTTTGAATCGCCAAATTCATCATATAAAACATCCATTATAGCTAAGCATACATCATTTCCTATTAAATCTGCTAGTGCTAATGGTCCTATTGGATGGTTTGCTCCAAGCTTCATCGCTTCATCTATATCCTCAGCCTTAGCTACTCCCTCAGCTAGAATTCCCGTTGCCTCGTTTATCATCGGTATCAATATTCTGTTAACAACAAATCCAGGTGCTTCTTCTACTTCTACAGGTGTTTTACCTAATTCTTTTGAAAGGTCTATTATTATTTTTTTAGTTTCTTCATCAGTTGCTATTCCTTCTATTACTTCTACCAATTTCATCACTGGTACTGGATTAAAAAAGTGCATTCCAATTACTTTATTAGGTCTATTTGTAGCAGCTGCTATTTCAGTTATTGAAAGAGATGAAGTGTTAGTTGCAAGTATTGCTTCGGGTTTACATATTTCATCTAATTCAGCAAATATTTTTTTCTTTATATCCATATTCTCTACTGCAGCTTCAACTACTAAGTCAACGTCTTCTGCATATTTAATATCTGTTGTTCCTGATATTTTTTCAAGAATTTCTATTTTTTCTTCTTCTGTTAATCTTTTTTTCTTAACGCTTCTACTTAAATTTTTATCTATACCTGCTATACCTTTTTTTACGTATTCATCATCTATGTCTCTAATTATTACTTCATATCCTGATTGAGCAAAGGTTTGAGCTATACCTGAGCCCATTGTTCCAGCTCCTAATACCAATATTTTCATTTCTTATCTCCTTGCATACTATATTTATAGCTTATAATATTAAACTATACTAATTAATTAATTTATTTATTTTTAAATTCAGGTTTTCTTTTTTCTGTAAAAGCTTTCATTCCTTCTTTTTGATCTTCAGTTGTAAAGCATAGACTAAACAGATTTCTTTCGATATCCATTCCTGTTTCTATATCTGTTTCTATTCCTCTATTAATTGCATTTTTAGAGTATCTTACTGCAATTTGTCCCTGTTTAGCTATTTTTGCAGCCATTTCTTCAGCTTGATTTATTAAATCTTCTTGAGGTACAATTTTATTTATTAAACCAATTTTTTCTGCCTCTTTAGAATCAATAATATCCGTTGTAAATATTATTTCTTTTGCTTTAGCGGGACCCACTAATCTTGCTAATCTTTGAGTTCCTGCAAAGCCAGGTATGATACCAAGACCAACTTCAGGTTGCCCAAATTTTGCTTTTTCTCCAGCAATTCTTATATCACAGCTCATAGCAAGCTCACATCCGCCGCCAAGGGCATATCCATTAACAGCTGCAATAACTGGCTTCTCAAGTAATTCTATTTTTCTGAAAACTTGATGTCCTAACTCAGCAAATTTTTTTGATTCAAATAAATTTTTATCCTGCATTTCTCTTATATCTGCACCTGCGACAAATGCCTTCCCTTCTCCTGTTATAATCAAAACATAGATATCATCATCCTTTTCAATGCTATCTAGGGCTTTATTTAATTCATTGAGTACTTCTGTGTTAAGTGCATTTAGTGCTTTAGGTCTATTAAAACTTAAAGTGCAAATATTACCTGTTTTTTTCAGTAAAATATTTTCAAAATCCATTTTTCCTCCTCTCGAAATGATTAGAATTTTTATTATAATTGATTTAGTTATTATTTTAACTATAAACTATTTTAGCACTTATACCTTTTCTTATCAAGGATTAGACTACTTTATAAATATTATATTTTGATTAAATTTTAAAGCTTAAAATCTAACTCTTTCTTTTTTATATTATTTTCACTAGCGGGTATAAATATAACATAAGTTTTTACTTATATTATAAATAAGATTTAGGAGGTCTTTATGAAAATTAGTAGTATTGTTAATTATTACGGGAAAATGTATACACCTTATCAGGGAAATTTAGTTAACCACTTGCCTATGGGTCAATTAGCTGTATATAAACTTACAGGGGATTTAGATAAGACTAGATATTATTCAAAATTCTATAATCAAAACAAAAATATAAATAAAGTTCGTGAAACTTTCAAAAAAGTTAATACTCTAGAAGAAACTTTAGGAAAAAGAAATCTTTACGAATCAGCTTTAAATATATTAGAAAAAGAAATGACTCAAAATAATGTAGAGTATTATATCAAAAAAATATTAAATGAATATCCTTTAGGTATGTCTTCAGGGCTATTTCATGTTTTGATTAGACTTGCTTATGCTTATGAAGGTTACCAAATAGATTCCGGCTATTTGCCTGAGTTGAGAAGAGCTGTAGCATATTATATTACAGCTTATAGAAAAGCAAGCAAGTTTAATAGAAAAATAAAGTACGAAAACATAATTAAAGAAGCTGAAAACTTATTTAATAACGAAAATATAAAAACAGTATTATCACAAAAAGACTCTTTAGGTCTAAAAATGAAAGCTCTATATAGTCATAAAGAGTATATGGAAAAAGGTTTTATAATTGAAGGTTCCATTGATAAAAAATTAAAAGGAGTATTAAACCTTTCTTTAAATTCTTACTTGAATTCTGAAAGTATTGTAGCACTACACTGCATAACAGGTACTCATGCCTTAATTGTATTAAGAGGATTTCAAAAAGATTTTAGTAGTAATATAGATATACTTACTACCTGTATTGTTTCACACCTTATAAGTTCAGAAATAGGAGATTATAAACTACATCCTTCAAATTCTAAGGATTTAAAATGGGAAGAACTTCAAATAGGACTAGAAAAAGAAGAGGATGTTCACGCTGTAAAACTTGCATACACAGCTCAAGAGTTAAATAATATTTTTCCTGACAAGAGGCATATTCTTTCTGCTAGTAAAAGGTTGAATAAAAGTTAAAGTAAGTTTACTGTTAAATCAGTTGATTAATGAATTTTACTACTCTATAATTATATGTAAAATCAAAGGGATTCTATCTGAGAATCACGTTTATCAGGATGCTACAGAATATTATTATCCACCTTTTTCTGTAACATCAGAAGGCAAAGCTGATGGATTTTCTGTTGATTTACTTAAAACAGTAGCCCAAGAGATGGGTTTTAAAGTTGACTTTAAAACTGAATTAGATATTTTTTTCTAGACTGGCATGTATCAATACCATTTTTTTAGCAATTATGTCTACTTGTTTATAGTTGGAAAAAATGATAAAATATTTTTAGAATTTTGAAATTGTCGAGAGCTATAATTGAGAGGTATATATGACTAAAAAACCATTTGCAAAAAATAAATTTAATGATACTATTCAAATCAAGGTTTTTACAACTACTAAAAAACCTATCAATTTTAATATTCATAAAAGGCTATTGATGTTTAGTTTAATTTTTGTCATAGCTTTTATTTCTGTAAGTGGATATCTTTTTTATTATAACTTAAATTTATTAAACAAAGTGCAGGAAAAGGAAGCTGAGATTTCTTCCCTGGAGTACGAAGCAAATATCTGGAAAAGTTCTACTTTGAATTTACAAGAAACTATAGAAGAAAAAAATAACATCATCAATAATAAAACTTTGAATATTGAAGAAAAACTGTATGAAATCGAAGATTTTAAAAACTATTTAAATGATTTTATTGGCACAGAAAATGAAGGCTTAGAAAATTCAGTAGTTTCACGTTCTTTCAGTAGAAATCTACCTAACTTGGAAGTTCATAATGATAATACAAAAATTAATGAACTATTAAATGAGTTTGATGAAACTTTAGATAATGACAAAAAAGATTTAGACCAATTGTATGAAGAGGCAGAAAATAAAATAGCATACTTAAAATGTTTCCCGGATTATTTCCCTACATCAGGTAAAATTACTTCCCCTTTCGGTTACAGAACTAATCCTGTGACATATTCTTGGGAATTTCATCACGGTATAGACATTGCTAATGAATTAGGTACAGAAATACATTCTGCAGGAGACGGCGAAGTAATTCTTGTAGATTACAATTACTTGCTTGGAAAATATATTTTATTAGATCATGGATACGGTATAATTACAAAATATGCTCATTTATATACAACCAATGTAGAAGAAGGAGATCTCGTAAAAAAAGGTGATTTTATAGGCTCTATGGGATATACAGGTCAATCTACAGGTTCTCATCTTCATTATGAAATAATTATTGAGAATGAAACTATAGACCCTTTGAAAATAAAAAAATATTGTGAATAGGAGTTGTTATGTTAAAAAAATCAAAAAAAGCTATAAGTGATGAAACTCTAAAAAATATCGATACCTTAATAAGTAATAGTGTAGAAATTAATGGGAATATTAATTCAGGTAAAACTTTAAGACTGGATTGTTATCTTAAAGGAGATATTACAGGAAGCGGTATTATAATTGGAGAAACGGGAAAAATATTTGGCAATATAATTTGTGAAGACATCATTATATCTGGTAAAGTGGAAGGTAACATTAATTGCAAAGGCAAACTTCAAATTACAAGCACTGGTGAACAAGTTGGAGATATCGAAGTAGACTCTCTTGTAATTGAAGACGGTGGTATATTACGAGGAATTTGCAAAATGAAAAATAATGAAGAAAGCAAAATCGAAGATTAATTTTACTTTGTGAACTTATATTTATTAATCTTGTGAATTAATTATCACAATTCAGTATGTATATGTTAATATTTCGTAACATTTAGGAGAGTTTATATGTTTGAGCCAATAAAAAACAAAAAAATTCATCAACAAGTTAGTGAAGAAATTCAAAATATGATACTCAGCGGCGAACTTAAATTAGGAGATAAACTTCCAGCTGAAAGAAAAATGGCAGAAATGCTTAATGTTAGCCGAACCTCTATAAGAGAAGCCCTAAGGTCTTTGGAAATTATTGGTATAATAGAAAGTCGGCAGGGAGAAGGAAATTTTATTTCAGAAAATTTTGACCATATTGGATTAGAACCTTTATCTTTAATTTTCACTTTGAAAAACGGAAAATTTAGAGACATATTGGAGATAAGGAATATACTGGAAATAGAAGCTGCAGGTCTTGCGGCAGAAAGAATAACGGAAGAAGGAAAAGAAAATTTATTGGGTTTATTAGATGATCTTATTAACGCTAATTCTGAAGCTGAAAGAGTTGAAATTGACAAATCTATCCACTATAAAATAGCTGAATACACAAATAACATTCTAATATTAAACGTTTTAGAAACTATATCTTCTCTTATGACCTACTTTATCGAAGATGCAAGACTTAAAATAGTGAAAAATTTAAAAGTAGACAAAATATTAGAAGATATGCATAAAAATATTGTGAATTCAATAGTTTCCGGCGATAAAAATATAGCAAAGCAAGCTATGAAAGAACACTTTAACAATGTATATTTAAGTATAGAAGGTGATGAAGAATTTAATAATTAATGTTTTATTCATAAAAAAGGCTGATTTTATAAAATCAGCCTTTTTTATGTTAATAATATAACTTACATTGCAAACAGGAAAAGGTTAACATATAATATTTATAAGACAAGATTGGTATGACCATCATACTTAAGTCTTATTCTAAAAGACTTTATGGTCATACCATAATACCAAGGAGGTTTAATAATGAATATAATCATACCAATTAAACAGGTTCCAGAAACTAGTAATGTAAAAATGGATCCTGAAACCGGCACAATGATAAGAGACGGCGTAGAAAGTATAATAAATCCACTAGATTTATATGCAATTGAAGTTGGAATTCAACTTAAAGAAGAACATGGTGGAAAAGTTACAGTAATAACTATGGGTCCCCCATCAGCATCTAAGGCTTTAAAAGAAGCTATAGCAATGGGTTGCGATGATGGAATTCTAGTTACAGACAGAAAATTTGCGGGATCAGACACCTGGTCTACAGCTTATGTGCTAGCTGAAGCTATAAAAAAGATAGGCGAATACGATTTAGTATTAGCAGGTGAAAGAGCTACTGACGGTGATACTGGACAGGTTGGACCAAACATAGCTGCTGAATTAGACCTTACTTTAGGAACTTATATAAGTAAAGTAGAAGAAGTTGATAAAGATAAAATTGTTGTTGAAAGACTATTAGAAGAAGGCTACGAAAAATTAGAATTACCCCTTCCTTCTCTGCTTACAGTAGTAAAAGAAATTAGTTATCCAAGACTACCTACCTTAAGAGGTAAACAAAGAGCTAAAAAATCTGAATTACCTTCATTAACTGTTAAGGATATGGATTTTGATGAAACTAAGTTAGGACTAAAAGGATCACCTACAAGAGTTGTTAAGATAGAAACTCCTAAAGTCACAAGAGGTGGAACTATAGTTTCAGCGAAAGATGATGATCAACTTGAAGAAGCAGTGGATAAATTAGTAGAATTTTTAAAAACCAAAGAAATCGTATAGGAGGTAAATATGGAATATAAAAATATATGGACTATGGCTGAAACTCGAGACGGGAATTTGAAAGATGTATCTTTTGAATTACTATCAAGAGGTAGAGCTTTAGCAGATAAATTAGAAGAGCCATTAATTTCTGTAGTAGTAGGAAATAATGTTGATAAAAAACAACTTGATGAATTAATTTTGAGAGGTGCAGATAAAGTTATAGTTGTAGAAGATGAAAGTCTTTCAGATTTTATCGTTGAAAACTACAGTAATTTACTTGTAAAAATGATTGGCGATTTAAAACCTAATATTATACTGTCAGCTGCAACTGTAAACGGAAGAACTCTTATGCCTCACGTAGCAATGAGACTACATGCAGGACTTACAGCAGACTGTACTGAACTTGATATAGAAGAAGAAACTAAAAACTTACTTCAAACAAGACCTGCAATAGGTGGTAATATACTGGCTACTATAAAGACTCCAGATCACAGACCACAAATGGCAACAGTAAGACCTAAGTCTTCAAAACCCTTAGAAATAGATGAAAGCAGAAGTGGTGATATTGAATACATGGACTTTGATACTAACCTTTTAGATAATAGAGTTAAAAAACTGGAATCAAAGCATGAAGTTGGAGGAGATATCAATATCCAAGCAGCTGAAATAGTAGTAGCAGGCGGTAAAGGAATGAAGAAAAGTGAAAACTTCTCAATGCTTAAAGAATTAGCAGGAAATTTAGGTGGAGTAGTTGGAGCTTCAAGAGATGCAGTAGATAGAGGTTGGGCAACTTATCCTCAGCAAGTAGGACTTAGCGGTAAAACCGTAACTCCTAAATTATATGTAGCTGTAGGAGTATCCGGAGCTATTCAGCATTTAGCTGGTATGAAAACATCAGAAGTAATTATTTCTGTAAATAGTGATCCTGACGCAGCAATCTTCCAAGTTTCAGATTTTGGAATTGTTGGAGATTTATTTGAAGTAATTCCTTTATTAAACAGTAAACTCGCTAAGGAGGTAAAATAATGAATTACAATCCTTTAACTGAAGAAATAGTAAAACAATTACAAAGTATATTAGGAAATAAAAATGTTATTTTAGACGAAGAAAAAATGGAGAATTACTCTCATGATGAAACTCCTGAAGAATATGCACATATGCCTGATGTAGTTATAACTCCTACAACAACTGAGCAAATTGCCGAAGTTATGAAGTTAGCAAATAAAAATCTTATTCCTGTTACTCCAAGAGGAGCAGGTAGTGGACTTTCAGGAGGTGCTATTCCATCCTTTGGTGGTATACTATTATCTGTAGAAAAAATGAATAAGGTACTTGAAATTGACTACGATAATATGATGATAGTTGTTGAGCCTGGCTTAGTAACCAATGAAATCAATGGTTTAGTTGAAGATAAAGGATTATTCTTCGCTGGTTATCCTATGAGCTTACTTACTTGTTACATAGGTGGTAATATAGCAGAAAATGCCGGTGGTGGTAAGGCTATTAAATACGGAGTTACAGGTCAGTATATAATGGGTCTTGAAATGGTTACTCCTACCGGTGAAATAGTAGAACTCGGTGGAAAAAACGTTAAAGATGTAACTGGATATGATATTAAGAAGTTAATGATAGGTTCAGAAGGTACTCTTGGTGTAATAACCAAAGCTACAATAAAGCTTTCACCAAAACCAAAATTTGCAACTGACTTACTTGTATTGTTTGAAGATGTAGAATCCGCAATAAAAATAGTACCTACAATAATTTCAGAAGGTGGAATAGTTCCTACATCCATAGAATTCATGGATAAATTATCAGTTCATACTACCTGTGACTATTTAAATGAGCATCTTCCATATCAAAAAGCTGGGTCTATGCTTTTAATAGAAGTTGACGGTACTAACGAAAGCGTAGTTGAGCTCGATGCCGAAACAATTGGAGAACTTTGTCTTGAAAATGGAGCTATGGAAGTTTATGTAGCTGACAACTTTACTACTCAAGAAAGAGTATGGAGTGTTAGAAGAAATATAGCAGAGGCATTTATGGTATACAGCCCTGAACAAAGTCTTGAAGATATTGTTGTTCCTATTGGAAATATAGCTAAATTAATGCCTGAAATAGAAAAAATATCCAAAAAATACGACATTAAAATGCCTTCTTACGGTCACGCGGGAGATGGTAACTTACATACTACTTTAGTTAAGAATCCAGATACAACAATGGAAGAATGGTTTGACGTTGAAAATAAGGCTCTTAAGGAATTGTATGATGCAGTATATAAATTAGGCGGAAAATTAAGTGGAGAACACGGAATAGGACTTAAGAGAATGAAATTTATGAAAGACCACTTAAGTGAAACTGAGCTTATGTTGATGAAAAAAATAAAAAAAGCTTTCGATCCAAATTATATTATGAATCCAGGAAAAATAATCGAATAATAGGAGATGAATGTTTTGAAAATAAAACTACCTTATGGAAAAATTAACAAGGAAGTTGAGATAGAAGATACCCGATTACAGGGTGTTCTTCTATCCCAAACCCATGAATATATACCGAAAAAAAATGAAACTGAGTTGGTACAGGATTCATTAAACAATCCTGTCAACTCTCCTCCTTTAGGAGAACTCGTAAAAGGAAAGAAGAATATAGTAATAATATCAAGTGATCATACTAGACCAGTACCATCCCACATCACTATGCCAGTGTTGCTTGATACAATTAAAAAAACAAATAAAAGTGGAAAAATTACAATACTAGTAGCAACAGGTGCACACAGAGCTTCTACTGATTCAGAACTAAGAGATAAGTATGGTGATGAGATAGTAGATTCCGTTAATATAGAAATGCATGATAGTAAAAAAGATGATGATATGGTTGATTTAGGAACTTTACCTTCAGGTGGTTCTTTGATGTTAAATAAAATTGCTTTAGATGCTGATTTATTAATAGCTGAAGGATTTATAGAACCTCACTTTTTCGCTGGATTCTCAGGAGGAAGAAAATCCATACTTCCGGGAATAGCAAGTTATAAAACAGTATTAGCCAATCATTGTTCTGAATTTATAGGTTCAGAATATGCAAGAACCGGAATACTAGAAAACAATCCGCTTCACACAGACATGCTTTATGCCTCAGAAAAAGCAAATTTAGCATTTATACTAAATGTAGTTATAAATCAAGAAAAAGAAGTTATAGCAGCTTTTGCAGGACATAGAGAAGATGCACACTATATGGGATGCGATTTTTTAAATAATTTAGCTGGAGCAGATAGTAAGAAGGCTGATGTGGTTATTACTACAAATGGTGGATATCCTTTAGACCAAAATATATACCAATCCGTAAAAGGTATGACAGCAGCTGAGGCTAGCATCAAGGAAAACGGTATCATAATTATGGTAAGTGAGTGCAGCGATGGACACGGTGGAGAAGCATTTTATGAAACCTTTAAAAATGCAGAGAGTCCTTCGCAAATTATGGAAGAAATATTGAAAAAAGATAGAAATGAAACTATACCTGATCAGTGGGAATCTCAAGTTCTAGCAAGAATATTAATTAAATATAAAGTCATAATGGTAACTGGGGCTCCTAAGAAAATGGTTGAAGATATGCATATGCATTATGCAGACACTATTGAAGATGCCTTTGAAAAAGCAAAAGAACTTTTAGGCAAGGAAGATTTCACCGTTACAGCTATTCCTGATGGAGTATCTGTTATAGTAAATTAAATTTATAAACCAAATGAACATAATTAACTTCACATAAAAAAAATTTTAAGGAGGATTTATTAAATGTATGCATTTTTAGCGTTTATACCTATTTTAATCACAATCGTATTAATGACAGTTTTTAACTGGGGTGCAAAAAAAGCCCTACCAATAGCATGGGCAACGGCAGCAGTTGTAGCCTTGACAGCATGGAACATGGATCTAATGAGTGTTTTAGGTTTTTCAGTATTTGGAGTATTTAAAGCTCTCGACGTTTTAATTATAATCTTTGGAGCAATTTTAATTCTTAACACTCTTAAACAGTCAGGAGCAATGGCTACAATAAATAACGGATTTGACGGAATTACAAAAGACAGAAGAATTCAAGTGCTTATAATAGCTTGGATGTTTGCGGCCTTTATAGAAGGAGCAGCAGGATTCGGAACTCCAGCAGCTCTTGCAGGACCACTATTGGTTGGATTGGGTTTCCCTCCATTAGCTGCAGCTATGGTTGCTTTAATACTAAACAGTACACCTGTTGCCTTTGGTGCAGTTGGTACTCCTGTAATAGGAGCTATGGGTACATTAGCTACAAATCTTAATGCAATAGGAGCAGACCCTGCAGTATTCCAAATGGAACTAACTAAATGGGCAGCAGTTGGTCATGCAGTAGTTGGTACTTTTATACCGCTTTTAACTTTAGGACTTATGACCAGATTCTTCGGCAAAAATAAATCTTTTAAAGAAGGACTTAAAGTGGCGCCTTTTGCAATATTTGCAGGTTTAGCTTTTACAGTACCTTATTTAATAATAGCAATGATTTTCGGACCAGAATTACCATCTTTAGTAGGTGCTTTAGTCGGTTTATTTATAGTGGTTCCAGCTGCAAAAAGCGGTTTCTTAATGCCAAAAGACAATTGGAATTTCCCTAAGGAAGAAGAATGGGAAGAAGATTGGAAATCTAAAGTTGATTTAGGAAAAACTGCTGAATCAAATATGTCTTTACTAAAAGCATGGACACCTTATTTACTAATTGCAGCAATTCTTGTTATCACAAGAATTCCAGCTTTAGGATTAAAAGGATTTTTAGCATCACAAACAATTACCATACCTAATGTTTTAGGTACAGGTCTTGATTACAGCCTAATGTGGGCTTATTTGCCAGGTACGATTCCATTTATGCTTGTTGCTGTAATAACACACTTTATGCATGGAATGAAGTCAGATGAAGTAAAATTTGCTTGGAAAAATACCTTTAAGCAAATTTCAGGAGCAGCTATAGCATTGTTTGCTGGTATTGCTATGGTTCAACTTATGTTGAACTCAGGAGTAAATGGCAGCGGATTAGATAGTATGTTGAGTGAAATGGCAAAAGCAATAGCTGGTATAGCTGGTAATGCTTATGTATTTGTAGCTCCTTTTATCGGTGTATTAGGTGCTTTTATGTCAGGATCAAATACAGTTTCAAATATACTATTTTCATCCTTACAATTCGAAACAGCAACTATATTGGAAATGCCTCAGGTACTTATAGTAGCGTTACAGGTTATAGGTGGCGGTATTGGAAATATGGTTTGTGTTAACAACGTAGTAGCAGTTTGTGCAACAGTAGGAGTTATAGGAATGGAAGGTAAGCTTATAAGACGTAATGCTATACCAATGGTTATCTATGCTTTAGCAGTTGCAATAGTAATAGGTGTATTAGTTTACGCAGGTTTTAATCCTTTACCTCTCTAATAAATATATATTTAAATTAAAGTTAGAAGAAGCCTTCTCTCATTATAAGGAAGGCTTCTTTTATATTTTTCTATTTTTTATCCTACCTTCTTTTCTCTAGCTTTAAATCTATATAACTACCAAAAGCACTTTTTTTCATCAGGATGAAATTCTCCAAAAATATCCTTATAGCCATTATCTAAAAATTTACCAATCTATTCTTTTCTTTCTAATAATATCTCATAATCCATTGAAAAAAATATGGAAAAGCCTTATAATATAATGGATGGAAATAATATAAAATAAAGGTTGGTGTATTAATTGGAAAAAACTTTAGTATTAATTAAACCGGATGCAGTACATATGAGAGTAGTAGGAAACATAATATCAAAGTATGAAAATGAAATGTTGAATATTTTACATATAAAAATACTAATCCCCGACAAAGAACTTTTAGAAAAACATTATGAAGAGCATAGAAACAAGGATTTTTTCCCTGAGCTAATAGAATTTATGAGCGGCGGAAGAGTTGTAGCTATGGTTTTAGAAGGAAAAAATGTTATATCTAAGGTTAGAAAAATTAATGGTGATACAAATCCTAATAAAGCAAAAGAAAATACTATAAGAAATTTGTACGGTACTGATTTAACCTTTAATGCTGTTCACGGATCAGATAATCCAGAATCAGCAGAAAGAGAAATCAAACTCTGGTTTGAAAAAATTCAATAAATTTTACCCCCTAAGGAATAGTATAGGGGGTATTTTATTTATATATTATTTATATTTTTACAAGCTTTTACTAAGTTTTTTGCTAATATTGAAGTAGTAACAGATCCCACACCCCTAGGTACCGGGCTAATCATAGCTAACTTATTTTTTACATCTTCAAAGTCTACATCCCCATGCATGTTTCCTTCATTATCTATGTTTATACCTACGTCGATTACTATAGAGTCTTCTTTTATGTATTTAGAATTTATCATTCTGTCTCTTCCTACTGCCGCTATAAGAATATCTGCTTTTGAAGCAATTTTCCCCAATTCTTTTGTTTTAGAATGACAAATTGTAACAGTTGCATTTTCTTTTAGGAGCATCATTGAAACAGGCTTTCCAACTACTAAAGATCTTCCTAATACAACAACATCTTTACCTTTCAAATCTATATCGTAATGCTTTAGAGTTTCTATAACTGCTGCAGGTGTTGCTGGTGGTAATCCCGACTCATCTCCTTCAAATATCTTTGCTACATTTACAGGAGAAAAGCAGTCTACATCTTTTTCAGGTAGTATTTTATATTTAATTTTTTCTTCTCTCAGCTCTTTAGGTAAGGGTCTAAATATTAATATCCCGTGAATATTTTTATCATTATTTAACTCTTCCAGCTTCCCTAAAAAATCTTCCTCTTTAACATCTTTCCCCAGTAGATGAACTTCTGCTTCTATACCCGCTTTTTCCATTCTTTTTAGAGCTCCTCTTTCGTAAGCTTTATCACTTGGATTTTCTCCTACTCTAATTATTGAGAGCTTTGGAGTTATATTTTTGTCTTTTAAAATTTCCACTTCTAATTTAACTTCCTCTGTAATTTTATCTGCAACTGGTTTGCCTAATAATAATTTGGACATTTTTTCCCTCCTATAATTTTATATTTTTCCCTATTATTAATAAATTTTCAAAATGTAATCTTTTAAATTTTTAAGTTTTAAATCTATAATTCTAGAGATTTTTGATATACTTCATTTCGTCTGGCATTTAGTTTTTTAGCTGTAAGTTTAACTGCTTCTTTTTTTGAATAGCCTTCTTGTAAAAATATCTTGAGCTGGTCTTCTATGCTGATTTCTTCTTTTTCTTCAACCTCTCCTTCGAAACCTTTTACTACTATTACAAATTCTCCTTTTACAATGCCGTCTTTTAGCCTCTCTATTACCTGGGAAATAATTCCTCTAATATGTTCCTCATATTTTTTAGTTATTTCTCTAGATATACTTATTTCCCTATCTCCAAATACTTCTTGTATATTTTTAAGAGTTTTGATGATTCTATGAGGTGCTTCGTAGATAATTAAAGTTCTTCTTTCTTCTTTAAGTTCTTTAAGTTTTTCAGTTTTTTCTCCAGATTTTCTTGGAAGAAATCCTTCGAACACAAATCTATCTGTACTAAATCCTGAAACTACTAAAGCAAGTAAAAATGCACTTCCACCAGACAATACTTCTACTTCTATATTTTCATCCAAAGCCTTTTTAATCAAAATTTCACCTGGATCTGATATTCCCGGCATTCCTGCATCGGATATCAAGGCACAATTTTCTCCATTTTTTACTCTGGTTATAATTTCTTCCGATCTGCTTTGTTCGTTGTGCTCATGATAACTTATCATATTTGTATTTATTTTAAAATGGTTTAAAAGTTTTATGCTGTGTCTTGTATCCTCTGCCGCTATAAAATCAACTTTTTTTAGTATATTTATTACCCTAAATGTCATATCCTCAAGATTTCCTAAAGGAGTGGGACAAACATATATTTTACTCATTATTACCACCTAACTGCTGTATATTTTATTTATCTCATCTGTATAATTTCCATCCTTATCAAAAACTATTAAAGGTTTTTCTACTATTAAATGTGGATTTGCTGCTTTAATACCTTTTATTAAAACTATGTTTGGTTCATCATTATTCTTGTTTTGAACAAATCTAATTTTTTTAGGTTCTACTTTGTATTTTTTCATACATTGAAATACTTCAACTAATCTGTTTGGTCTATAAACCATATAAAGCTTTCCCCTATGCTTTAAAAGCTCTGCTGCCGTTTTTATAAAGTCCTCTAAATCACCTTCTATCTCATGTCTTGAAAGAGCTTTTTTCTTCCTAGGACTTATCAAATTATTAGAAGTTTTAATATATGGAGGATTTGAAACTACAGTATCAAAATGATTCTTTTTTAAATATTTCCTATAATCTTTAATATTAGTATTTATAATTTCTATACAATTTTCTATTCTATTTAGTTTTATAGATTTCTTAGCCATTTCAGCTACTTCGTTTTGAACTTCTATCCCGTATATTTTCTTTAAATTATTTTTGCCATAAAGAAGTATAGGAATTATCCCTGTACCTGTACCTAAATCCACTACTTCTTCCCCATCTTTTAAATCGCAGTAGTTTGCTAAAAGTACAGAATCCATTCCAAAACAAAACCAATTTTTATTTTGAATTATTTTAAGTCCTCTACACTGAAGGTCTTCTATTTTTTCACCGTTTTTTAAATCTATCATAAATTATCACCGTCGTCAGGATCTACAGTATTTATAATTTTAGACTCTTGATAGTATTTATTTAATTTTTTTATATTTATGACCCATAGGTATATTACAAAAGGCATAAATAATATCATTAAAAATCCACTGCCGGACATCAATATAAAGTTAAATGAGCCGTGAAGTAACATTGGAGCAGTAAGAGATTTTTTGTAATAAAATCTTTTTTCTACTTCTGTTTTAGAAAACTTAGCTAATGATAGATAATAACCCATAGTTACGGCAAATAACATATGTGCCGGCACTGATAAAACAGCTCTGTATGCTCCTACGCTTTCTACATCCGCAAATCTAAATACTACATATATTATATTCTCAACAGTTGCAAATCCTAAAGCTGAAAATACTGCATATACAATTCCATCTAATTTTTCATCAAAATGCTTATCATAGTAAGCTACTTTATTAACAACCAATCTTTTCATAAATTCTTCAGAAAATCCTGCTACTATAAAAGCTTGGTATGCTATACCTATTACACCTCCAAAAATATTGAAACCAACTAAAAAAGATTCTAGAAAAATCGTTGGAATTGTTATTATAGCTCCACCTATAAAAGTCTTTACTAAAAGGTTTACAGGCTCTCTATCGTGCTTGTCTACTAGATATATTATTACAGCTAATGCTACTCCTGGTGTTACTGCTGTAAGAATTAAATTCAAATTCATAGGACACCTCATTTATAGAAAATATATTTCTACTATGTTATAATTGAATCTGTTAAATAATTGTACCATACATACATTATACAGGAGGCATTAATAATGAACAACTCAAAAACACTAGGATACTTCTCTATTTTAGCTACAGTTTTAATTTGGGGAATATCTTTTATAAGTACCAAAGCATCTTTAGACTACTTTAATCCAATATCTTTAGCTTTTTGGAGATTTTTTTTAGCGGTAATCGCTCTTTATATAATAAAAAAAATTAAATATCCAAAGGTAATTATGGGTAAGGAAGATAGGAAAATATTTTTTTTAGGAGGTATTTCTGGTGTGTTTTTATATTTTATGTTTGAAAATTACGGATTAAAATATCTAAACGCTTCCACTGCTTCTATTCTTATAGCTATAATTCCCGTATTAACTATGATTTCAGAAACCATAATTAACAAAGAAAAGTTTTCGTCTAAAAAGATAATCAGTGTTGCTTTATCAGTTGTAGGTGTTGTATTAATAGTTGGTTTTGACCCTCAAAGAAATATTACAGACATGCTTATAGGATCTGCTCTTATACTTTTAGCATCTATTTCTTGGGTTATTTATACTTTTTTATCTAAGCCCCTATACAAAAAATATACTACTATAACAATTGCATTCTACCAAACTCTTATAGGTTTTTTATTTTTTAGTTTGTTAATGCCTTTTAATAATACAAGTATACTAAATCTTCCCTTAGATATATATATTCATGTAGTATATTTGGGAGTTTTAAGTTCTGCTGCTGCCTACCTCCTCTTTATTTATTCTTTAGAAAATTTAGAAGCAACAGTTTGTAATATATTTATAAATCTAATACCTGTTGTAACTGTCAGTGCAGGAATTATTTTTTTAGGTGAAAAAATTACTTTCTTTCAAGGTCTTGGTGCAGGAATTATTATATTTTCTATTTTACTTCTTACATATAAAAAGAAAGAACCGCC
>JAWOEG010000005.1:0-16134 GCA_046482875.1 Eubacteriales bacterium
GACAAATTAAAAAAACAAGGCACTACAATGTTAGGAATTTTTCATGATATAGAGTTTATGGAAGGTTTATGTGATTATGAGTATAACATGGAGAAAGGAGGCTTAGTTCTAAATTAAATATAGAATTTCCGAAAAATATTTTTGCTAAATTTAAAAAAAATTAAAAATTGAAGGCGGTGTATTTTCAGAAATACAATTTGGTGGAAACCATCCAGGATCAGTACAGCTAATAGTTAATAAAAAAGTATATGCGGGAGCATTTTGCTGTAATTATGCTGATGGAAATTGGGAAGACTTGCATATAATCAGCCAAAAATTAGTTCCTAATGGCCCTTACTGGATTAATAAAGATTATATGCCTCAAGAACATATAGACGCTCTCGTTGAACACTTTGTTAATCTTACACCAGAAACCGCTGTTGAAGGAATGTTTTCTGAAAATCCAGAAGCTTCAGATGAATCTTTCGACATAAATGATAAGTTCGTAGCTGTTGACCCTTCATATTACGAATTTTTAGAAAATATGTACGCAGGAGAATAATTATATGAAAAATGGAGGCTTAGTTATGTTTAAGGAAATTTTAGAAGTTGAAAATTTAAGCAAAACTTACTCCGGAAATACAAAAGCTCTCAAAAATGTTTCTTTTAAAGTAAACGAAGGAGAGTTGGTTTCTATTATTGGACCGAGTGGGGCTGGTAAATCCACCCTTCTCCGTTCAATAAACCAAATGATAGATCCGGATGAAGGTAGTAAAGTATATTTTGACGGTGATGAAATAACAGGTATAAATAAAAAAAAGCTCCGTGATGTAAGAAAACATATTGGTATGATATTTCAACATTATAACCTTATTTACAGGTTAACAGCCTTAGAAAATGTTCTTCATGGAAGATTAGGTTATTATTCCACTTTAAAAGGAGCTTTTTCACTTTATGAAAATAAGGATATCTATAAAGCTGTAGAATTATTAGATTTATTAGGACTCAAAGATAGGAAGTATTTTAAATGTGCTAATCTTTCAGGAGGTCAAAAGCAAAGAGTTGGAATTGCTAGGGCATTAATTCAAGATCCAAAACTAATTCTTTGTGATGAACCTATATCCTCTTTAGATCCTCAGGCTTCTAAAGTTATAATGGAACATTTAAAGTATATAACCAGTGAAATGAAAATACCTTGTATTGTTAACCTACACCAAGTTGATGTGGCTAAAGTGTATTCAGATAGAATTATTGGAATGAGTAATGGTAAACTAGTATTCGATGGACATCCAAATCAGTTAACTAGTGATAAAATAGAACTTATATATGGAGCTAAACAAAATGAAATTTTGGCAAGTTGAAAATTTTTATGAAAAACCTAATGATTTTTTTAGAGAAAAACGTATTAAAAGCTATATTGGATTGGCTGTAATTCTAGTTTCTTCTTGCTTTGCAGCCAATTTAATAGGCTTTGATTTAATACTAATTTTTAAGAATTTTACAAAAGCTGTTAATCGATTTTTTGACTTGTATATTCCTCCAAATTTTGCGGAAATTAATAATCTAATAGAAGCAATGTGGGTTACTATTCTCTTATGCATAACTGCAGGTACAATAGGTACTTTTTTAGCCTATGCTGCAGCTTTAGGGATGTCTCAAACAACAGGGAAAATTCCTTTTTTAAGGATCATTTTAAGAGTATTATCTACTTTTTTAAGAAATGTTCCTGCATCAATTTGGGCAATAGTACTGCTTATGGCATTCTGGTTTGGTGAATTTCTGGCATTATTAGTAATGACAATAGGAACATTTGGTTTCAATGCAAGACTTTTTAGCGATATGATAGACGAAACAAATAAACATAGCTTAGAAGCTTTAGATTCAGTAGGAGCAAACTACTGGCAGATAGTTTTTCAAGGAATTATACCTGAGACCCTACCAACTTCTATTTCATGGTCTTTGTTTTCTGTTGAAACTAATATAAGATCATCAACTATAATAGGAATGCTGGCCGGTGGAGGAATAGGTCATTTAATAGGTATTTATAGACACTTCAGAAAATTTGATCAACTCACAGCTGCTGTTATTTTTGTAGTTCTTGGTATTTTAGCCTTTGATCAACTTTCTGTACAAATTAGAAAAAGGATATTATGATGAGTGATATAAGAGTTTCTTTAACTGGAAAACCAAAAATCAAAACTTTTACCACAGCTGATTTTATAATATCAGCAGTCTTATTAGTATTTCTATTAATTACACTATATACTATATTTTTTAGAATAGAATATAAATGGGATGACTTTCAAGGAGATACGGCTATTAGTATTGCATCCAACTTTATTAGGTTTGATAAGGTAGGTATACAAAAGATTATAGAAATGATTCTTAGTCTTATAAATACATTATCTTTAGCTTTTGTTACTACAATAACCGGCTTTATTTTAGGAATTGTACTAGGATTATTCGCAGCAAGAAATATATCTAATATTCATCTATCAAATTTTATTAGAGGTGCAGCTTCTTTTATAAGGTCTATACCTACAATTATTTGGGTGTTAATTTTCGTCTCAGGCTACGGTTTATCAGCCACAACAGCCGTTATGGGAATGTTTTTTCACACTTTATCATTTTTTATAAAAAGCTTTGCTGAAACTTTTGAAGAAGTTGATAAAGGAACCATAGAAGCTCTAAGAGCCAGTGGTTCAAATTGGTTGCAGATAGTATTCGGTACCATGCTTCCTTCTTCACTAACTAAAATTATATCCTGGATAGCTATCAGAAGTGAAATAAATTTTGGAGTAGCTGTAGTTATAGGCCCGGCGGCAGGAGTACCTGGCACTATAGGCTCTCTTATTAATAATGCATCAAGAGCCGGCGACTATGCTACACAAGGTTTTGGTGTTATTCTAATATTTTTAACTGCATATATAATGGAAGTAATCATAAACAAAATAAGACTTAAAAGCATAATAAATTAATTGGAGGTTATTATGAATGTAGATTTTCATATTCATTCTACGAATTCTGACGGAAGTGACACCCCGGAAGAAATATTTAAAAGGGCAAAAAACAAAAATATAAAATTTATTTCAATAACAGATCACGATACACTAAATGGTATAGAGGAAAATAAAGTTCTGGCAAAAAAATATAACATTAACTATATACCTGGTTTAGAAGTTAGTGCATATGATTATCCGAATAATAGAAAGTGTCACATAGTAGGACTTTATGTTGAAAAAGGATATGATGTTTTAGATAACATGATTGAAAGAACAAGCTTTTTGAGACATCAAATTAGTGTAAAACAAATAACAAAACTGTCCGAACTAGGTTATGATATAAACCTTAAAGAACTAATAAATAATAGAAAATCTAAAGTCATATTTAAACAGCATATAATGAAATCATTAATAAATAAAGGATATGCTAATAATATATATGGAGAGTTTTACAAAAAAATGTTTAAAAATAACGGGCCATTAGATATGAAAATTCAGTATCCCGACCATATTAAAGCTATAAAAGCAATAAAAAAATCCGGCGGATTACCTATCTTAGCTCATCCGTCTGTATACGAAAACCTAATTGACATAGAAAATATGATAAATTCTGGATTGGCAGGTATAGAATGGGACTATCCTTCAGTCAATAAAGAAACCAAAGAAACAATTGCTAGCATTTGTGAAAAACACAAACTTATTCTTTCATCAGGATCTGACTATCATGGAAGCTTATCTTAAAAGGGAATAATATATATTCCCTTTTACCACAGCTTTATCCCTTCAACTCCTAAAGATTTAAAACCTAAGAAATTCTTATAAGTTACAGTAATAGCTTTTACCTTTGGCTCTGCACCTTTATAAAGATACACATCTAAAGAAGATATCCTATGCTTTGTATACTTTGATAAATCATCTTTAGGCATACCTATATATACTATAGGTTCTCCAACTTCTATACACGCTCCCGCAACTAATAAATCTATTGTTATAGTATCTGCATCTTTGTTTCTTATATGTTTAATAGCTTTACTATCTATTTTAATATCCATTTGTAATCACCTTTTCTTTTATATAGTATTAGCAGAGAAATAATAATCTCTCTGCTAATATTTAATCATATTGAATTTATTTTGTTTTTATTTATGCAGCGTTCTGATCTGATTTTCCAGTAAGTATTTTATAAGATTGTTTAATTAATACTATAGCTAGAACAAATAATGCTATACCAATTGCTACTAATATAAAGTTTCCAGATGCCATATTAGTTCTTACCAGAATTACTAAAGCTGTAAGGGTAACTGCAAACATAAATATCATTGGATATATAACCATTTTGTTGCTTTTGCCTTTTGTTTTAAGATATACAGCCACTGCTAGTAGTGCTATTGCCGCAAGTAACTGGTTTGCAGATCCGAATATAGGCCAAACTTGTCTCCATCCAGCAAGTCCTAAAAGTCCTCCACCAACAACTGTAATAAGTGTCGCTAAATACATGTTTGTAAAAGGACTGGTTTGTTTTTCTTTTTTTGGATCTTCGAAGAATTCCTGTAAAATAAATCTACCAATTCTTGTACCAGAGTCAAGACTTGTAAGAGCAAATGCAGCTATTGCTAAGGCAACAAAAGATTTTCCAACTGCTAAAGGTACACCAAAGGATGTCATAAATGTTCCAAGTCCATCCGAAAATACGTTGTTAGCAGCTCCAGCTTCTAAAAGTTCAGCAAATTTTTCTCTGCTTATATAAGCTGCAGTTATTATAGCTAATGTTGCAAGCACTCCTTCAATAAGCATTGCACCATATCCAACTAACTTCATATCTTTTTCACTGTTAATCTGTTTGGAACTTGTTCCTGAACCTATTAATGAGTGAAAACCTGATATTGCACCACAAGCTACTGTAACAAATAATATAGGGAACATATAAGAAGTTCCTACTTTAAAGCTTGTTACTGCAGGTAGTTCTAGTCCTGGTCTATATAGAAGAAGACCTAAAACTCCACCAGCTATCATTGCATAAAGAAGATAAGAATTCAAATAATCTCTAGGCTGTAATAATACCCATACCGGTGCTACTGAAGCTCCAAAGATATAAATAAGTACTATAATATACCAAGTATTAAAAGATAGTACTATAGGGAATTGAATACCAAGCCATATACTAGCTACAAGTAATGCAACTCCTACTATTGTAGCAGGTAATAATCCTACATTCATTCTATTTACAGCATAACCAAATCCCATCGCTAATGCTATAAATAAGATTGATGTTGTTCCTACTGATGGTATAGCTACAAATGTACCTACTATAATATTTGCAAAAGCTGCGATAACAAGTAGAAGTGTTAGCCATGCAAATACTGAAAATAATTTTTTACCGCTTTCTCCAACAGTATTTTCAATTACGTGTCCAATTGATTTACCATCGTTTCTAACTGATGTAAACAAAGATCCAAAGTCGTGTACACCACCAAAGAAAATACTTCCAACTATAATCCATAAAAACACTGGTAGCCAACCAAATATTGCTGCTGCAATTGGTCCAACTATAGGTCCTGCACCTGCTATAGATGCAAAGTGATGTCCTAAAAGTACCGGTGCCTTTGCAGGTACATAATCAACTCCATCTGCCATGGTATGTGATGGTGTCTCCCTGCTAGGATCTATGCCCCACTTTTTAGTAAGCCAAGAACCATAAGTCACATAGGCAATAAGAAAAATAACAATTGATGATATGATAAGTAATAGTGCCATTAAAATTCCTCCTTAAAATTAATATATTTTAATAGGTTGCCCTATTATTAACTATTAGGTATATAAAAATTCTCGTCTTTCTTTGCTTCTTTACTTCCTGTTACCTTCTGATTATGTAATTCAACAAGTACCAATCGTACTACTACCCAACCTTTTAGGCCCAGTAGAAATGACTTTTGATATTTGAATTTTTTAATATAATTTTTTAAATCTTCATTTACAGGTTCGTCTACAGTTATTAAGGCTGTGAAAGTAGTAGACATATGCTCTTCATTTGGTTCAACAATATCATCAATAGATGATTTCATAATTTCAACTACATCTTCTATGTCATCTTTAGTGATTTTTTGAAAATGTTTGCCGTAAACGTACTCGTCATTTTCAAAGGCATAAATCACAGCACTTTTAAATCCTATATATTTCTCATTTCTTATATGAGATTTAGCCGTGATTTCGAATTCAGTATCTCCTATTTTTTCGTTTCTATTAATATCAAAATTATATTTAAGCTTGTCCAGCATTTTTTCATAATATAAATTTTTATCCATATAAACACCTACCTATTATATTTTTATCATATTTTACAAAAAAAATGTTATTATTAACATTAAATACACATATTATTACATTAAATGCAACGATTTCGTAATAATTATTGTTAAATAAAATTATTTAGAAAACAAAATAAAAGAAGAAGATATTCTAGGGTATCTTCTTCTTTTTATATCATATTTATTTTTGTCTGATGTATTTCTCTAAAATTTAACCTATTTCTCTCTGAGAATCAGGGGTTTTAAACCAATGTTTAGTATTATTAGCTATTTTTACAAGAGTCAACATAACTGGTACCTCAACAAGCACTCCTACTATTGTGGCTAAAGCTACGGGAGATGTTGCTCCGAATACTGATATAGCTACAGCGACTGCTAGTTCAAAAAAGTTTGAAGCTCCTATCATTCCTGCCGGTGCTGCTACATCATGAGGTAATTTTAGTATTCTAGCTGCTATATAAGCAATAAAGAAAATTAAGAAAGTCTGTATTGTAAGTGGTATCGCTATTAAAAATATATGTAAAGGATTTTCTAAAATTACAGTTCCTTGGAAAGAAAAGATAATTATTAGAGTTAGTAACAACCCTCCAATAGTAATATTGTCGAACTTTGGTAAAAAAGACTTGCTAAAATACTCTTCTCCTCTTTTATTGATTATATGTATCCTAGTTATCACTCCAGCTGTAAGGGGTATTACTACAAATAGTACAACTGACAAGAAAAGGGTAGCCCAAGGTACATCCACGCCTCCTACCCCTAATAAGAAAGCAACTATTGGTGTAAAGGCAAGTAGTATAATAAGATCATTTGTAGCAACCTGAACGACAGTATAGGCAGGATTTCCTCTTGTTAGGTGACTCCACACAAATACCATAGCTGTACAAGGTGCTGCACCAAGAAGTACCGCTCCCGCCAAATAATCTCTGGCTAAATCTTGGGGAATTATTGATTTAAAGACCACGAAAAAGAAAAATGAAGCTATCCCAAACATTGTAAAAGGTTTAATCAACCAATTTGTTATCCATGTGACAAATAATCCCTTTGGATTTTTACCAACATTTTTAACACTTTGAAAATCAACTTTCATCATCATAGGATATATCATAATCCAAATTAAAATAGCTATAGGTATTGAAACTCTAGCATATTCAAATTGTCCTAAAAAGTTAGGTATTCCCGGCAAATACTTACCTATTAATACCCCTATCACCATACATAGTGCAACCCACAAAGTCAGATATTTTTCAAAAAAACTAATCCCTGACAATTTTTGTTTACTCATATTTTTTCCTCCAATTTTGTGTTTTCATTTTATTTATTTATCAAATTTTTATTGAAATTTTCTTAATTAATTCTTATATTATTTATAGTTTTATTTCCTCTTCTTTTATACCTTTGATTAAATCTTCCACTTTTTCTTTTATGATATCTCTTGTTTCCCTGAAACCTTCTATAGGTCCTCCAGATGGATCATCTAATCCCCAATCTTCTTCATGTTTATTTGGTACAAAAGGACAAACTACTCCACATCCCATAGTAATAAGTATATCTTGTTCTCTTGGTATATCTTTAAGAAGTTTAGGTTTATGTCCTTTCATTGATATACCTGCTTCTTCCATTACCTGCACAGCCTTTGGCTTTACCTCTGGGTATTCTTCTGTTCCTGCTGAATATACTTCCAAAATATCTCCACCTAGCTCTTTTGCCCAAGCTTCCGCCATTTGAGATCTGCAGGAGTTATGAACACATACAAATACAACTTTTATTTTTTCCATGTTTTTCTCCTTTCATTTTTTTAGATGCTTAACAGTCACTTTCTCGCCAATCGACTTTCTATCTCTTGTGAAAGCTTTGCATGGCATTAATTTTGTCACTCTGAGTTTATCGAAGAGTCTTTTATTTTAATATTCTATAAACTTCTAGAATGATATTTTCAAAAAATTCAACACTTTTTCTTTGTCTTCTCTTATTATTGTACAAGTCATCGGACTATTTTTATATTTTTTAAGTCTTTCCTTGTCTTTAATAAAAATTTCTTCTTTTAAAAATTCCTGTCTTACATATTTAATTAGCATATTGTTTTTTTCTTTTTCATTTAAAGTATAGTGAACCCAGTTACCATCTTTATATGTTTCAATAAAAGATAAACTTTTAAGTTTGTTTAGATGCCTAGATGTGTTTGATTGACTTAATTCTAATATGGTCTCTATTTCACAAGAACATAAATCTTTATCTATTATTAAGTTAAAAATCCTAAGTCTATTTAAGTCTGCTAACAATTTAAATCTATTTGATAAATCCATAATATCACTCCTTTTTCTATCATATTACTGTTTGCTCATATAGTAATATAGAATCTTTGTTTTGTCAATATATTTGCTGTTAATTTTATGTTAATTTGAAAATTTTAAAAATTTAAAATAAAAAAGAGCTATCTATGTTAAAGCGATAGCTCTTAAAGTATTTCTATATTATTTTTCCTTAACTATATATTTTATCCTATTTTTATATTAGTAAATATCCAAGAGCGTTAAATGTGTATCCGATTATTAAAATACCTACGGTTACTATTCCTGCAAATATTACCAGGAGTTTAGTTTTTACAACTTTTTTAAGCATTATCATAGATGGTAGTGATAGTGCTGTTACTGCCATCATAAATGAAAGTGCAGTACCAATACCTACTCCTTTTAATACTAATGCTTCAGCTATCGGTAGTGTGCCGAATATGTCTGCATACATTGGTACTCCTACTACAGTTGCTAGTAATACAGAATACCATTTATCCTGACCCAAAACTGCTGTTATTATACTTTCAGGAATCCAGTTGTGAATTAATGCTCCTATTCCTACACCGATTAAGATATACATCCATACTTTTTTTATAATATCTATAACTTGATCTTTAGCGAAATCTATTCTTTCCCTTCTTTTCATACTTCCTTCGTCATCTTGTATCATCTTATTGTTAAATACAAATGGTTCTACATATTTTTCAAGTTTAGCCTTGCTTATTATAGTTCCACCTATAACTGCTAGTATCAAACCTACTATTACATAAGCAATCGCTATGCGCCAGTTAAATATACTTGCTAGTAGGAGTACCGATGCTAAATCTACTAAGGGTGATGATATGAGGAATGAAAATGTAACTCCTATCGGTAATCCTGCACTTGTAAAGCCTATAAATAAGGGAATTGATGAACAGGAACAAAAAGGCGTTACTGTACCTAATAAAGCTGCAAATATATTAGCAACGATGCCATCTCTTTCTCCTAGGATTCTTCTAGTTCTTTCCGGTGGGAAAAAACTCTGTATGTAAGAAATTGTAAAAATAAGAACTGAAAGAAGTATAAATATTTTTACTACATCATAAACAAAGAAATGTATACTTCCACCTATTCTACTTGCCATATCAAGCCCAAATATATTTTCTACTAAAACTCTTACTAATTCATAAAGCCATTCCATTTTTAATAGTTGACTATTTAACCATTCGAATATAAACATGTCTCTCTCCTTTTTGATTGTAATATACTTATATGCGTAAATGAGAATATATCCATATTAACCTTAAATTTAGTCTGTGTCAAGTCTAATAGACAAAAAAATAACTGCATATATATTTTGCAGTTATTTTTTATATTATTTAGGTTTTTTTCTTATAAGTTCATTACTTGTCTAAATTCTTTTATATAAGATCTACTTACAGGAACTTTCTCTTCCATATTTTTAAGTATTAGTAAATATGTATTGTTAAAGTAAAAATCTATTTCTTTTACTTTATCTAGGTTTACAATATAAGATCTGTGGGTTCGAAAGAAGTTAGTTTCACAAAGTTCTTTTTCTAAGTCGGATATTTTTTTGTTGGATATAAATTTATCTTTGTTAAAGAAAATTTCCGTTTTTCTTTCTTGGGCTTTTACACATATTATCTCTTCTTTTTTTAATACTATTATTTTTTCTCCATCACTTAGTGTAACTTTACTCTCTTTATTAGGTGCTGCTGTCTTTATAGTTCTTTCTAATTTGTTTAAAATGTTTATTATTCTTTCTTCAGAATAGGGTTTCAAAAGATAATCAAAAGCCTCAACCTTGAAAGCATCGTGGGCATATTCTTTATATGCAGTCACAAAAACTATTAAAGGTTTTTTCTTAAAATTATAAAGTATATTAGCCAAGTCCATTCCATCCAAGTTAGGCATATTTATATCTAAAAAGATTATATCTACATTATTGGTGGTTTTAAAAAAATTAAGAGCTTCAATAGAATCTTCAAATTCTTCTAAAACCTCAATACTACTGTGGTTTTCTATAAAAAATCTAAGTTCTTTTCTTGAAGGTTGTTCATCGTCAATTATTAAACAATTCATACTTTTCACCTGCTTCTATAAATGATGAGTTTTTATCTTGGTTTATTGAGAAAGATATTCTAGTTCCACGATCCATTCTTTCTATATCAAGTCCCATGTCGTATATATTTAAAAGTCTTCTATGAACATTTATTAAACCTATATGCTTTTCATGCATTTTATTATTTTTAATCTTTTTAATTATATCTTCTGGTATACCTATGCCGTCATCTTCTACTATAACTTTTGTATTTTTACTATCTATATCTTCTATTATAATATTTATATTTATTTTTTTTCTTTTTTCAGAACCTGCACCGTGTTTTACTGCATTTTCTACTAAGGGTTGGATTATTAACATAGGCATTAAAATATCTTCATTCCCATTTATATTGTATTCAATATTAATTTTGTTTCCAAATCTAGCTTGCTCTAAATTAAAATATGATTTAACGTGTTCTATTTCTTCTTTAAGAGTTATCAAATTAAAAGAGCTCTCTAAATTATACCTAAAAAAGTCACTTAAACTTATAATCAAATCTCTAGCTTTATCCGAGTCCGTTCTAACAAAAGACACTATGGTATTTAGGGCGTTAAATAAAAAGTGAGGGTTTATTTGAGATTGCAATGCTCTAATTTCAGACCTTGAAGCTGTTTTTTTAAGTTGCTCTATCCTTACAAGTTCAAGTTGGGTTGATATTAGTTTTGATAATCTACTTAGCAACACAGTCTCTTTGTAGGTTAATTTTTCATTTTTTTTATATCCAAGTATTAATAATCCTATAGTATTATCTTTTTCCTTCAATGGAGCAGAAACTAAGGTTTTAAATGACATATTTGATAAGTCTTTAATGTAGTATATTTCTTCATTTTTTATATTATCAAAACTTTCATTGATTACTTTTTCAAGACTTTTTTCTTCATCTTCTTTAAAGTTCCCAGTTGTAGATACAACCTTTTGTTTATCCGTTAGTATTACCTCATCAGAATTTACATACTGCTTTATAATTTTACATATTTCCACAAAAGATTTTTCTTTTGGATTTAAAAAATAGGGCAATGTTTTATCAGCTATACCTAAAGCCAGTTCCGCTTGTTTTGCTGCATTAATTTCTCTTTCTTCATATATGTTTTGAGTTATTTTCAGTATGCTAATAATACCTACCGTATTTATTATCTGCATAGGAAATATTATAGTTTTAACTATATCTAAAGCCAAATCAAAAGGCTTCGTCATTATTAGAACTAAAATCATATTAAAAGAAACTATAAGCATTCCAGCCATGCATCCGTATTTCCATCTGTTTTCAGGCTCAGAAATTTCGTATAAATATCCGGAAACTATGCCTCCTATAATTGTTGCTATACCACATGGTATTGCAGTAATTCCAGTAGGATCTAGTATTATCCTGTGTAATCCTGCAATAAGTCCGGAAAAAATTCCTACATGAAATCCTCCCAAAAGACCTCCAATGATAACTGATGCTTCTCTTGTATTAGCTAATGCTCCCTTATAATCAACGGCAGTATAGGTGGCTATTATTCCAAGTCCTCCAAAAATTAAGGACAGTATTATTTTTTCTTTTAGTTGAATTTTTTGTTTCAAAAGCATTTGTTTGAATATCTTTTGATTTGATAAAAGTATAATTATAATCAATACAATTCCAAAATCTCCTGATAAATCAATCAAAAGCCTTCCTATATTGTTACCGTTCATTTATTAACGTCGCCTTTCCTCCAACTTTTATAATATATTTATTCATTAAGTGTACTACTTTTGAATAAATCATACTTGTTTCACCCATAGCTTCTCCTTGAATAATATCAGCTTCATCGGTTATTCCTTCTATTGACAGTAGATATATCAGCGCTCCATTTGATGTTCCAGTAGCGCATTCTTCATTAATCCCTACCCCTGGAGCAAAATTTCTGGTGTATATTTTTCCTTCATCTAATGTATAAAGATGAAATCCTACTGCTTGGTTTAATAAAGATATATGGGTTATTTTTTCAAAATCCGGTTTTATATTATTTAATATTTCCCTTGATTTAATAGGAATAAGTATATCTTTAAGCCCTGTAGATATAATCCTTGGATTTATTTTGTAGTCTTCTAAACCTATGCTGTCCTCAGATGTATTTAAAGATAAAGCTATATCTTTAAAATCCAAAACTTCACCATATTCTTCTGGCTGATTTTGCTGCATGCATACCATATCAATTTTATTATTTATATAGTTTACTTCAACGTTAAGATTGCCTGCTTTAGTTGTCTGCAATCCCGACCACTTACCGTCATGAGGCTCTATCAAATTATTTATAGCCAGATAGTAGAAGGATGCTATAGTAGCATGACCGCATAAGTCGACTTCACATTTGGGAGTGAAAAATCTTATATTAAATTTGTTTCCATTTATCTTTTTTACAAAAGCAGTTTCAGAAAACCCTACTTCTGTTGCTTTTTTTTGCATCTGCTTATCAGTTAAATTATCTTTTATAAGAACAACTCCTGCAGAGTTACCTCCCCTTCCTTTATAGGTAAAGGCTTTAAGATGTGCGTGTTTCATAAAAAAACTCTCCTTTTATATGTATTTCCATACATTTAATTATATCATAGATACATTTTCTTGTAATGGATAATTATTTTTTTGAAATTCTTTAAAATATTAAATAATTTATTATGAATTTTTAATAAGTGGGTATATAAAAAGTATAGTATAAAAAACATTATAGGAGTTATAATCAATAAAAAAAAATAAAAAAATTTTAAAAAAAGACTTGACTACTATACCCCGGTAGGGTATAATGTAAACAAGTTAAGAAATTCAAGGAGGTAGCAAATGAGCAATATAGTTGTATATACTAGTAGTACTTGCCCGTACTGCACAATGACAAAGGAATATTTAGACAAAAAAGGAGTAACTTACGAAGAAAAGAATATTACTTCAGATATGACAGCAAGAGAAGAACTAATGAATATGGGACATATGGGTGTTCCGGTAACATTGATAGATGGTACAGAAATTGTTGGTTTTGATACAGACAAAATAGATTCACTAATTTAAGTTATTTACTATATAGACCATATAGTTAAATATAAATACCCCTAAAAAATTTATGATTAACCTCTTAATATTTAAATTTTAATTAACCTCTAAAATTTAATAACTCCTATTATCCCGGTCTGCTGACCGGGATTTTTTTTTATTATATATTTTACTACACCAAAAAAACCGACCCTTTCGAGCCGGTCCCGGGTGGAATATATGTTTTTAATTTATACAAGGCCTCTTTCAACAATCTGCTTTACTATGAAAGAAGCAACGTGATTTGCAAAGGTTCCAGGTCCAAATCCTGCATCGTATCCTAATTCCTGTGCTAACTCATGACCAAGTCTTGGTCCGCCGCAAACAAGAACTATTTTATCTCTTATTCCTTCTGCTTCGAGAAGTTCAACTAGTTCAGTAAGGTTTGGAATATGTACATCTTTTTGAGTTACAACCTGAGATACTAGTATAGCATCAGCATTAGTTTCAACTGCCTTTGCTACAAGTTCCTCATTTGGTACCTGACTTCCTAAGTTTAAAGCTTCTATCCCTTTATATCTTTCAAGACCGTAGTTTCCGTCGAAGCCTTTCATGTTCATAATAGCATCAATACCAACTGTATGAGCATCTGAGCCTGTACAAGCTCCAAGGATTACTATATCTCTTTTAATATTTTCCTTTATATAGTCTTCTACTCCATATTTATCCATAAATTCCATATCTACTTTTGGAACTTCAATAGCGTCATAATTTACTGTATGAGTACAGTTTCCGTACATTACAAAAAATGTATATCCTAGACCTAAGTCTTTTGAATGAACAACACTTGGTTCTTCCATTCCCATCTTTTTAGCCAACTGCTTAGCTGCTTCATTTGCTTCATCGCCGTAAGGTACCGGAAGAGAAAAACTAAGTTGTACTTTACCATCATTTAAAGTGTCTCCATAAGGTTTTACCTTTGTATAGTCAACTCTACTATCAACCATTATTTTCCACCTCCAAGCATCATTTCGATAAATGGATTGTAGTATCCTGCATCTTTTTCTACTACTCCTGCTAATCCTTTACCACCGGTGAAAGCTCTTTTTACTCCACCGAATTTACCCTGTTCTATAGTTTTGAAAATTCCTTCTCTTTCAATATCTTTAAGCATTTTTTCTGCTTCTTCTAATACCTGCTGAGCTCTTTTTTGAATCATTCCATCTTTTTTAAATTCTATTTCGTCACCTATATTTTTTGCATTATTGAAAATGTATTGAGCATTTTCAATAGAAAGCATTCTATCTTGAAGGTGAGGTGTATGAATAGCTTCTGTAGGCATTCCTAATAACTGTATTGCTTGATTTGTCCATATGGAAATAAGGTTAAACATTGCATCCTGTACATGTCCTTTAAATATATCTCCAGTCATAAATTTAGTAGGTGGCATATATTTAAGTGGGGCATTAGGAAATATTTCTCTTGCCATTTGAGCTTGAGCTAATTCCATTAGAAATCCATTTTCAAGTTTTGGGTTCATTTCAAAGGCATGTCCAAGTCCCATTTGTTCTTCTTTTAACCCTGCAAGTAGGGCGAATTGCTCGTTTATAAATTGAGAAGCTAAAACTGTATGAGCTTCTTCTACAGCATCTGATGTGGTAAGATAATTATCTTCTCCTGTATTTATTATTATTCCAGCATATCCATTGATTATTCTTGAAAAAAACTGATCTACTAAAGTTCTCTGCATGTTTATATCTCTAAACAGTATGCCGTATAAAGCATCATTAAGCATTACGTCTAATCTTTCTAATGCTCCCATAGCTGCTATCTCAGGCATACACAGACCGGAGCAGTAGTTGCAAAGTCTTATATATCTTCCAACTTCTTCTCCAACTTCATCTAAAGCTTCTCTCATAAGTCTAAAGTTCTCTTGGGTAGCATAGGTTCCACCAAATCCTTCAGAAGTTGCACCGTAAGGTACATAGTCTAATAAACTTTGTGCTGTAGTTCTAATTACAGCTACTATGTCCGCACCCTGATGTGCCGCTGCTTTCGCCTGTTCTATATCTTCGTAAATGTTTCCAGTTGCAACTATTACGTAAAGATATGGTTTGCTACCTTCTCCAAGGTCTTCAATATATTTTTCTCTTTTTTCTCTTGTTTGTCTAATTGTATCAACTGTTTTTTTAGCTATACCATTTACTGCATTTTTAATATCTTTTATATCTGCTATGGGTATCTTTGTTATATCTAAGTCCCCTTTATTGATTTCTTCTGCTATTTCTTGTGGTGTAAGGTTTTTTTGAACCATAGCGTTTCCTACCCAAAATGCCGCGCCTTGTTGGAGCCCCTCGCAGAGCGTGTCCACCAGGGCCTCGATGCCTTGCCTGTCCTGGAGCCCCGGGGTGTCCACGAGCACCGCCTCCGGCAGCCCGTTACGTTCAAGCAGGTAACCGTTGGCCTCCTG
>JAWOEG010000105.1:0-7078 GCA_046482875.1 Eubacteriales bacterium
GTATCATCTATCTCACCTACACCTTTCCTAATCTATTTGATGATATTTGATTAACACCATCAAGCATCTGTATCAGCTTTTGATTTGTTGTGAATTTGTTTGATATTTCTATAAGGTTTGTCATTTCTTCAGATAGTTCTACGTTGGAGGATTCTAAAAAACCCTGCATTACAGCTCCTGTAGCTTGTACCATGCCGCCACCGCCGGTGAATGCTCCGTTTTCTGCTTTTTGCATTCCTTCTCTATTTCCAAAATCTACTACATTTAGCCTATCTACTACCTGGCCATCTACTCTAATGGTTCCGTCTTCTTCTATATGAGGATCATTGTCCCCTATGAAAATCTGTCCGTTTTGTCCTACTACCCTGTCCCCGGTATCTGTAACTAAAAATCCTGCCAGGTCTTTTCTCATGGACATGCTTCTTTTATATAATGGACCTATGTCTGTATCTATGGTGAAAAATCCATCACCCTGTATTGCTACATCCCAGGGATCTTCCGTCTGCTCCATAGCTCCCTGTATAAAGTCTGTGAATACTTCATCTACATATACTCCCGGCCTGTTGTAAAACTGTCCTAGGTTATACCCTTTGGTGATTCTAGACTCTAATGCATCAGAGAGCACAGTCCCGAAGGATCTCCCGATGACAGTATCTTTTTTGTATCCCGGTGTGTCTAGGTTTGATACGTTGTTGGATGCTGTATCTAACTTTTCTTTTAGGTAGGTCATTGAGCTTCCTAACATTTTTATTCCACTATCCATTTTTTCACCCCTATCCGATGGCTTTTTCTATATTTTCCCTAAGTTCATTGTTTATTTCTTTCATTATCTGAGAAACCCTGGATTCTGATATATCTAGAACTTCTCCTATTTCTTTTAGATTTAATTCTTCCTTGTAGTATAATGATACGATTTGCTGTTTTCTTTGGTTTAGTTTTCCAATTTCTTGGGCTAGAATTTTTTCCATTTCTTTTTTTTCTAGAACTTTTTCAGGATTATATTCTTCGGAGCCTCTTTCCATTGGCGATATACCCTTGCTTACTGCATTTTCAAAGGAGGCCATATTTGAATTTTCTACATAGTGTACTACCTTTGCATATTCATTAAGGGATAATTTAGCAGCTTCTGCTATTTCTATATCGTCGGGTTCCCTGTCTAGTTCTTTTCTGAGCTCTTTTTTCTTTTCTAAGATAAGCTTCTCTTTTTCTCTTATATTCCTGGAAATCCAGTCCTGCTTTCTCATAAAGTCCTTTATAGATCCTCTTATCCTTATGGATGCATAGGTTTCAAATTGAACATCCTTAGATAAATCGAATTTGTCTACGGCATCTATTAGTCCAATAACTCCTACACTATAAAATTCTTCTTTTAAATAGTGGTTACCTATCATCATATAAACTATCTTTCTTACAAGAGGGAGATATTCTTCGACAATCTTATTCCTATATTCTTTTTTGCTGGTTTTTTTATACTTTTCCCAAAGCTTTCTTTCTTCCATCTAAACCCTCTTTTCAAATACTAATACTTCCTACAACCTTGATATCGTATTTGCTATCTATTTCCGATACAGACATTACATCTAAATCTTTTCCATTTTGCCTTATTAAGTTTCTAATATGTCTTCTCAGTACTGGTGTGGTTACGAGAACTGGGTTGTTGCCATCGTCTACAGCCTGGTCGTATTCTTTAATAGTATTTTCTGTGAATTTTTGTATTTCCTGAGGTTTTAATGTGTTTTCAGGATTTTCTCCTTTGTTTGTTACGGTCTGAGAGATTCTCTGCTCTAGATTTGGAGAAATCATAAGTACTTCTAATCTATTTTCGTAGGCATATTTCGCCGATATTTCTTTTTTTAGTCCCTGTCTTACGTATTCTGTAAGTTCGTCTACATCGGGAACAGTCTTTCCGTAGTCTCCTAATATTTCTAGTATGGTAGGCAGACTTTTTATCTTCAGTCCTTCTTGGAGAAGGTTTTTTAGAACTTTTTGAAGGGCTCCCATGGATACTGTTTCAGGTACTACATCGTTTACTAAGGCTGGATATTTTTCTTTTAATGTATTTACCAGGTCTGTTACTTCTTCTCTTCCCAGTAGTTCGTGGCTGTTGCCTTTTATAATCTCAGATATATGGGTAGCTATAACTGATATAGGATCTATTACTGTGAATCCTTTCATTTCTGCTTTATCTACTTCTCCTTCTTCTATCCAGTATGCTGGCATTCCAAATGCCGGCTCTCTTGTTTCTATACCCTCAAGTTTTTCGTCGGTATCTTCTGGATTCATAGCTAGGTAGTAGTCGCTTAGTACTTCTCCTTCTGCTATTTTATTACCCTTTATATTGATAATATACTCGTTAGGCATAAGATTTGGGTTGTCTTTCACCCTTATTTTTGGCACTATTACTCCCATTTCCATAGCTATCTGACGTCTAATCATTACAAGTCTATCCAGGAGTTTACCACCTTTTTGCCTGTCTACAAAGGATACTAAGTTATATCCGAATTCTATTACTATAGGGTCTGTAAATATATAGTCTGTAATTTCGTAATCATCTTCTTTTTTCTTGGCCTTTTCTATTTTGCTTTCCTGCTCCTGTACTTGTTCTTCTTGTATAGCTGAGTATATCCTATATCCAAATATCAACAGGGAAGACCCTATTAAAATTAGGGGCATTTTAGGTAAACCGGGCACAAATGTAAGTCCCAATAGTGAAAGACCTGTGATAAGCATAACGTTGTACCTTGAAAATAACTGCTTTAGTATTTCTGCATTTAGATTTAATTTCGACCCGGATCTTGTAAGTACTATACCTGAAGCTGTAGATATTAACAGAGCCGGTATCTGAGATACTAAACCGTCTCCTACTGTAGCTAGGGTATATATGTCTACAACCTGGGAAAACTCCTGTCCAGATATTACAAGTCCTATAACAATACCACCTATAAGGTTTATAAGGGTTATTATAATTCCTGCTATTGCATCTCCTTTTACGAACTTACTTGCTCCATCCATTGCCCCGTAAAAGTCTGCACTTCTCTGTATGTCGTCTCTTCTTTCTTTTGCTTGTTTTTCATTGATTAGGCCGGCATTTAAGTCGGCATCTATTGCCATCTGCTTACCAGGCATTGCATCTAAGGTGAATCTAGCTGCTACTTCTGATACTCTTTCCGCACCTTTTGTTATTACTATAAATTGAATTATTATTATTATTAAAAATATTATTAAACCTACTACAGGGTTGCTCCCTATAACGAAACTTCCGAAGGTTTTAATTACATTACCTGCATTTCCTCCGTTTCCCAGTATCAACCTAGTTGAGGATATGTTTAATGATAGCCTAAATAATGTTGCTACTAATAATAAAGAGGGAAATGATGATAGTTCAAGGGGTGAATCCACATATAGTGCTGATAGCAATAATACCAGAGAAAATGTGATGTTTATTATTAATAAAAAGTCTAGTATAGCTGTATCCATAGGGACTACTATGATTACAATAATGCTTATAATCAGTCCAGCTATAATACTATCTTTTAGTCTTGCTATAATTTTCATCATCTCCTTTTCACACTATCATCCTTAGGATATTTTCGTAAAGCTGGAGGGTAAACTGAGTTATTTCAGTTAATATCCAGGAGCCGAAGAATATCAAAGATAAAAACACTACTATGATTTTTGGCACAAAGGCCATTGTAGGTTCATTTATTTGGGTTGTAGCCTGAAATAGGGCTACGATAAAACCTATAACTAATGCTCCTAATATCATAGGTGCAGATATGGCCAATATAGTCATTACTCCATCTTTCATTATCAATACTACGTCTTGTACTTCCATATTATACTCCAAAACTTCTTACTAATGTCTCAAATAGAAGGGTCCACCCGTCAACTAAAACAAACAATAATATTTTAAAGGGTAGGGAGATTGTTATAGGTGGAATCATCATCATACCCATGGACATAAGTACACTTGCTACTATCATATCTACTACTATAAATGGGACGTATAGGATAAATCCCATAATAAATGCTTTTTTTAGCTCACTTGTGATAAAGGACATCATAACCACTACTAAGGGCATATCTTCTAAAGACTCCGGGTTTTCTTCCATCCCGTAAAGTTCCATGAAGAAGTTTATGCTGTTTGGTTCTGTCCTTGCCTGGTTGAACATGAATTCTTTTAGGGGTGTAATTGCTGCATCATAAGCTTCTTCTGTACCTAGTTCTCCCTCCATATAGGGTTGGTAGGCTTGATCTGCTATTACTGTAAAGGTTGGTGCCATTATGAAAAATGTAAGTATTAGTGCTATACCTATTAGGACCTGATTTGGAGGCATCTGCTGTGTTCCCATAGCATTTCTAGTAAAAGAAAGTACTATGATAATCCTGGGAAAGGTAGTTACCGTCATTATGATTGCAGGAATAAATGTCAAAAGTGTCAATACAACTACAAGTCTTACTACGTCCGTTGTATTTTCTTCATTTTGGATAAATTCCTCTACTACAGATTCTTGTGCAAAGGCTGTAATAAAAAAACTTTGTACTATAATAATGAAGAAAAAAATTAGTATAAGATTTCTAATCTGTTTTTTTGTAGTATTTCTTGAAAAATTGACTGAAGTCTTTTCCTTCTTTTTCATCTTGTAATTCATCTAGTTTATCTCCATTTATTTCCTTTATCTTTGTGATGCTGTCGTTGGTAACTCCTATAAGTATAGTTTCATCTCCAATTTGTATGATTTCTATCCACTTATCATTGGATATTATAAGTCTATCCAGAGATTTTATGTATCTGCTGTTTTTTACAGAAAGTTTTGAGGATAGGGCTAGTTTTTTGTATGTCCATCCTATTCCTATGAGTATTACAGCAAATACTACTATTCCCAATGCAGCTTGTGCCATTGAATCCATATATTCCTCCAGTGCTACTTCTTATCTTTAAAGGTTGTAATTCGAATACCGTAAGCTTCGTCGACGAGAACTACCTCACCTTTTGCAATTCTTTTTTCGTTGAAAAGTATGTCTACATTTTCTCCGGCAATTTTTTCTAATTTAATCACACTTCCTTCTTCTAAGGTAAGTATGTCTTTTGTAGTCCTGGTAGTTCGACCAAGCTCTACCTTTAGTTCCATATCTATATTTGATAAAAATTCTATAGCCTGGGTCTTATTGTTTTCTCTATCATCTTCTAATTCTTCAAATTCTATTTTCCTAATATTATTTTTCTCTTCCATTTTGCCTCCCACTACTGGGTTATTAGTTCTTCAAAGTAAATACTTTTTATATTACTTTCCAATTCCAAGTTTTTAATGATTTCTTCTTCTACTGCCGTAGCTATTCTGTCTTTTATATCTGGAGATCTATACTCTGAAGCAGTATAACTTCTAAGTACTTCTAAAATTATATCATTTACTATATAGACTTTTTCTTCAAATTCCAGTTGGTCTTTTTCGTTGTTTAGTTTGAAGGTCAGTCTACATTTAATGTAATTATTAGAATTTTTTATATTAGTTACAATGGCCTTGTCCATCTGATATTTGTATAAAATTATTTCTTCGCCTTCAGCTACGCTTTCATCTTTACCGTCGAAAACATCAGTAAGAACTACAGCTATTGTTCCAACGAAAAATATTATTACGGCCATCATTGTTATTAGTAGTATTAGAAGTGCTTTTTTCTTCATAAGTTTGCTCCTCGTTTATATTCTAAATGCATTAGTTTGTACTTTTTATAAGCAGTACATCTGTCCTTCTGTTTTTTGCTCTTCCTTCTATTGTTTCGTTGGTAGCTACAGGATTGTATTCACCGTATCCCATAGGTATTAATTTGTTAGGTTCAAAATCGCCTTCATATCTAAAAAAGTAAAGTACATTTAAAGCTCTTTCAATAGAAAGTTCAAAGTTATCCCTGTACCTTCCAGTAGTTATAGGAAGATCATCGGTGTTTCCTTCCATAACTATCATATTCAAAGTTTCGTCGTAGCTTTTTATTATATTTACTATCTCTCTTAAAGTTTCCGTTGAGTTTTCATATATGTCTGCTTCTTCCGGGGAAAACAGCAAGTTATTTGATAGTCTTATCCTTATTTCCGAGTCCGTCCTTGCTATTTCCAGCTCTAAACCTTCGGTATCGTTGAACTGGATAAGTTCACCGTAAAGTTCTTCGAACTGTTGATCTATTACTTCCTGGTCGATTTCATTGCCTTCTTCTCCTAATGGTTCTTCTATAGGAGCTTCTAGATCGTCTTCCTGAACTTCTTCAGGTATTTCTTCTTCTAATTCCTCTTCTAAATTTTCTTCAGGAATTTCTTCTTGTAATTCTTCTTCTGGTGTTTCTTCTTCTAAGTCTTCTTCCAAATCTGCTGCTGTTTCTTCTTTTCGCTGTCTTATTTCCATAAGCTGCTCTTGAATACTTATATTATTTTGATCAAGTATACTTGTATTATCATCCATAAAAGAATCTGTAGTTGAACTTTCTGTAATCATTAAGTCACCAGAAAAGGATTTTACCAATTCTTCCCATTTTTTTGCATCTATTTCTGAAAAAGAAAATAAGAGCACGAAGAATGCCAGTAGTAAAGTAACTAAGTCACTGTAGGTGGTAAGCCATTCGTCGGAACTATCTTCTTCAACATCATTATGCTTCTTGTTGTTGAACCCCATCTATATCATCCTCTTCTTCGGTTTCCTCTTCCGGTTCTTCCAACTCTTCATCTCTTTTGCCCTGTTCAATGAAGGTTTTGAGTTTTTCTTCTATCATTAAAGGAGTTTCTCCTGCCTGCACAGACAGTATTCCTTCTATAACCATAGTTCTATACCTAACTTCCTGGTCGCTTTTAAACCTAAGTTTTCCTGCTAAAGGAAGAAATATTCCGTTTGCCAGCAATGCTCCGTAAAATGTAGTAACCAGGGCTACACCCATGCTTGGACCTAATGTAGCAACGTCATCTAAATTTTTAAGCATTAGTATAAGTCCTATAAGTGTACCTATCATACCAAATGCCGGAGAATATTTACCAAAGGCTTTAAGAACTCCTTCTCCTTCTCTATGTCTATCTACCATGTTTTCAAGTTCTAAG
>JAWOEG010000034.1:0-11332 GCA_046482875.1 Eubacteriales bacterium
ACCGTGAAGATGAATACGGTGATGATGCGTCCTGGAGAACTCAAGCCCTACTATCTCTATCGTTTCCTCATCTTCGTCTATTGTAAAGGTTATCCACTCTTCCACTAAAGAAATACCTGTATCGTCAGAAAAATACAACATGTTCGTTTCAGGATCCTGAGATGGAGCTGCTGCATTTCCCCAAGCAGGGATTGTTATTAAAAATATAGATAGTACTATTAAGATTATTTTTTTCATAAATATCGTCTCCTATTAAAACAGACGAATTCTAACACTTTAAGTTCCTGTAATGCAAGATTTCTATCGGTTTAATTAATATTCAAGTTTCTAAACTGACTATCCCCAGGTTTTAGTTGATATATCTGGTTTGAATTCATTTTCTGTAAGTACATCCAGTTGTTTATTACATTTAGATTTATTCCATCTTCAGGAACCGGTACTAATTTTTCTAAATCATATGATTCTTTATCTACGGAATAAACATATCTACCTTCTCCCCCATCTGCTATAAAGTAAAAATTTCTGTCGTCAAAATTAACAGATGAAAAATTTTCAAATCCATCTTCTGTTGTTATTGAATGAAGAAGTTCTTTTTGTCTATATATGTATAATCCACTTAATCCTTCTTTTTGTATTATTAAAGCTGTACCAAACTGTTCATAAGCTAATACGCTCTCAATATCTATAAAACTTTCATCAAATTTTATAAGTGCAGTCTTTCCACTACCTGAATAGTGACTTACTTTATATTGACTGGGATCAAGGGTTTTGTTTACATAATAAAACACATTCGAGAAATAAGAAGTCATGTGTGAAATTTCATTTGCATAAGTTTCGTAAAATCGATCCTCTTTTTCTTTGTAAAATACCATTTCAGAATATTCTTCCCCCTGAGTTAAAATATATGCAATTCCTTGGTTAATATATAAATAGTCTGCCTGACCTTCATAAACTTTTTCTACCAAGCTGTAATCATCTTTTTTTCTTCTAACTAAGTCTCCCGTCTGACTATTAATATAGTAAATCCATTCTTCTGTTGAATTTAAGTATTTTGCAGAAGCTGTTTCTTCTAAATTAAATAACTCAGTTATACTTTCATCTTTTGGACTAAAAGAATAAACCCCCATATCCATACTTATAATATGTTTTTCATTATCAAAATCAAAAAGTGCATATCCTTCGTTAGCAAGATTTCCACTGGTATTTCCATAATAATAGTAGAAGTAGTTAAGATATTCTTCTTCAACTTCTTGTGACTCTTCTTCTCCTTGAGATTCTTCCTCTGCCTCTTCATTTTCAGAATCTTCACTATCACCAGAATCTAAACTTTCAATAAGTTCCATTAATTCTTCTTCACTTAAGTCTGATTCATCTGATTCACCGGTATTTTCTTGCGTCTCTTCTTGACTTTCAGATTCATAGTTTTCGCCTTCCTCTTCTTGAGGCTGATCTACTTCATCAGCATTTCCACATCCCATTAATGAAATTATTAATACTGCTGATAATAATAAAACTAAAACTTTTCTAGTATTCATTTTTACACCCCTTTTATATATATTCAATAAAATTATATCACTTAACCTTTAGTTTTTCATTACATTATTACTTTTTTCTCGTAAAAATTAATGAAATAAATGAAAAATTATCCTCGATTCTATCTTAGTTGGAATAAACTAATTTTTGAATTTATTTTCTATTAGTTGTACAATTAAAATGAGTATAGTTAATAAAATTATATCTTAAAAGTATATTTTTTTAGTAAAAAAGGAATAGTGATTGTAGTGAATACAAATATATTAACGGTTTCTAATATAAGTAAAACAATTAAAAATAAAGAGATTATTAAAGGAATAAATTTAGAACTAAACAAGGGAGAAATATTAGGCTTTCTAGGTCCTAATGGTGCTGGTAAATCCACAACTTTAAGGATGATTGTAGGTTTATCTAGGCCTACTTCAGGTTATATTAGTATTTGCGGATATAATATTACAAATGAATACGTTAAAGCTATGTCTAATGTCGGATGTATAATAGAAGAACCTAATTTATATAATTATCTGAGTGGGTATAGCAACCTTGAAATGTTGGGATCAATGTCACAAGGAGTTACAAAAAAAGATATAGAAGAAGCCGTTGAATTAGTAGGTATGGAAAATCGTATAAATGATAAGGTTGAAATATATTCTATGGGTATGAAGCAGAGAATAGGTTTAGCACAAGCACTTATTCATAAACCAAAATTGTTGGTTTTAGATGAGCCTACAAACGGCCTGGACCCTCAAGGTATTCATGATTTTAGAGAAATTGTAAAAAAATTAGCAAATGATAAAGGTATATCTGTCTTAATATCATCCCATCTAATAAGTGAAGTTCAACTTATGTGTGACAAAGTATCTATAATTAACAATGGTAAAATCATTCAAAATGGTTCTGTAGATGAAATGATATCAACTGGAGAGGTTTTTTGGATTTTAAATGATTCACAAAAAGGACAAGAAATTCTAAAAAGGATTTTCAATATAGAGTCTGTCATATCCAGAGAACAACTTACTGCAGTAATAGATTTAAAAGAACTTCCAAAAATAAATAAAAAGTTCATACAATCAGATATAGATTTAAAATACGTAGGAACCAAGAAAAAAACTCTAGAAGATTTATTCTTATCACTTACAGAAAAGCAAAAAATACAATAGAAGGTGTGCTGGTATGATTTCATTAATTCAAAATGAAGTAATAAAGCTTTTATTAAAGAAAAAAATTATTCTTATACTTTTGTTATTGCTTATTTTTATAAGCTTATTTTCTTATGGAGAAAACTATGCCTACAACAAAAATATTGAAAGATTAGAAAGCTTATCAGGTGATTTGAATTACGACTGGAAAAACTTAGCCACTCAAAGGCTTAGTGATCTTGAGAGGAGGCTTGACAGCCCATATATTCCAGAAGAAGGCATTTCATCCATCGAGATAGAAATAGAGCAATTGAATTATTTTATAGAAAATGATATTAATCCTATCACTCCTAGTGCAGCTAAATTCAGCGTTGAATTTGTAGAACAAGGTATTTTGATGTTTATTCCACTACTTATTGTTATTATGGCTGCAGATTTAGTTTCTGGTGAATTTTCTTCAGGAACTATTAAAATTCTTTTGACAAGAGCTGTTCCTAGGTGGAAGATCCTTCTCAGTAAATTTATTGCATTGATAATGATGACAACTATAATGGTTTTTATAATAGGAGTTTTATCTACCCTTGTATCTTTTATCTTCTTTCATCGTTGGGGATTTAACGAACCTGTTGCAACAGGCTTTAGCTTAATTCAAGGTAGATTAAATTCAGATTATGTTGTATTTCTTACAAGATTTCAATATATGATATTAATATACTCCTTAACCTGGTTTGTCTCTATCGTATTAGCTTCCATCACCTTGTTGATATCTGTTTTAGTTAATAATAGTGCCTCTGCCATAGGAATATTAATGGCTGCCTTAATTAGCGGCCAATTTTTACAGTATTTCTTATCAGATTGGACATTAGTAAAGTATTTTTTTGTTACAAATTTAAACCTTACTCATTATTTTACAGGTTCCTACCAAATTATTGAAGGAATGAGTTTGAATTTTTCTATTTTTGTACTTTGTTTATGGGCTTTATTATCTCTTTTCATTAGTTTTATAGTTTTTAATCGAGAAGACGTCTTGGTTTAAAAATGTCCTGTAAGGAGGATTAATATGTTCAAGAAAATTATATGGCCGATCTTATCCTTTACATCTATCTCCTTAGTTATTATTTTTATTTTAGGATTCTTTTTTTCTGTTAATATCGATAAAGGTCCTCAAAAGGACTCTATAGATATAACAAAAGAAGAAGAGCCTTTGCTAGACACAAATGATAAATCTACTGAAGATGAAGTAGACAATCTAAACATAGTTATACTAGGAGATTCCATTGGATTTGGAATTGGTGATAAATCAAACAAGGGAATAGGTATACGATACAAAGAATTAATTAGCAAAGAAGAATCAAAAAATATTAAAATATCAAATTTTTCAGTGCCAGGGCATGAAAGCATTGACCTTCTTAAACTTATGGAAACCAATCCAAATGATAGTATTATTTCGAAAGCAGATATTATCATAATCTCTATTGGTGGTAATGATTTAAACCATATGGAATATGAAAATGCTTTATCTTTAGATGTTAACTTTAAAGAAATTTTAAAATCTTATAAAACAAACCTACAAAATGTTATAAACCAAATTCGTGAAATTAACAAAGAAGGTCAGTTGGCCATTATAGGATTATATGACCCTTATCCTCAAGAAGAAACTCAAAAAACCAGATTAATTCTTCAGTGGAATTATGAAACAGCACTTATTGCAAATTTAAACTATAAAATTGCCTATATACCTACTTATGAATTATTTAAATACCATCTTGATTCATATCTTTCACCAGATGAATTTCATCCTAGTGATAGGGGCTATCAGGCAATATCTGAATTCCTTTATGATATATTGAATAGTAATTATTGATATATCATAACCTATCACATAAAAAAACCCAGACTTGTTTTTTCATTACTATATTCCTTTATATTAAATATTATAAATGGTAAAATATATTAAATTATATATTTGAGGTATCTTATGATAAAAAAATTAGATGAAAATTATAGAAAAGAAGCTTTAGAATTTTTAAGCCAAGAACCATCTATAAATCTTTTTGCCATAGGTGATATAGAAAATTTTGGATTTGAAGAAGATTTCCAAGATATTTGGGGTCATTTTCATAATGGCCTTATAGATGGTATACTTTTAAGATTTACTGAAAACTTCATACCCTATTGGAATAAAGACAATTTTAATCAAGAAGAATTTAAAGGTATAATAAGTAACAGTCCAGTAAAAAGAAAAATGATTTCCGGCAAAAAAACTATAGTAGATAAATTCGACAATATCTTTGAAAATTACATTAAAAGGAACACCTACTTTTGCGAACTTAATAAAGCAGATATATTATCAAAAGATATGGATGGTGTCAAACTTGCTTCAGCATCAGATAAGTACAGAGTTCCTAAATTCTTAAATAGTATACAAGAATTTAAGGATTCTCCTGATATAACTCCAGAACAGTTTGAAAAAAAACTATCAACAAAATCTGGAAGAACTTATTATATTGAAAATTCGAAGGGTGAGATAATCAGCATAGCCCAAACCACAGCAGAAAATTCAATATCTGCAATGGTTGTAGGCGTTGCTACTAGGCCAGACTACAGGCGAAAAGGATTGGCACAAAAATGTATGTCTAAGCTTTGCTTATATTATCTTAGGAAAGGAAAAACTCTATGCTTATTTTATGATAATCCTGAAGCAGGAAAAATATATAAAAATATTGGCTTTAAGCAAATAGAAAAATGGACTATATTAAGGGAAAAATAATCTAAAGAAAGGACTGATAAAATGAAAAAATACAATTTTACCAACGACTACAGCGAAGGTGCTCATCACAGCATAATTAAGGCATTAGAAAAAACAAACCTAGACCAGCAAAGTGGCTACAGTGAAGATTCTTATACAAAAGAAGCCGTTAAATTAATCAAAAAAAGAATGAATTCAGAAAATTCTGATGTTCATATAGTATCTGGAGGTACGCAAGCAAACCTTATAGTAATATCTTCTATACTTAAACCCCACGAAGCTGTTGTTTCAGCAGCTACTGGCCATATAAGTGTTCACGAAGCTGGGGCAATTGAAGCAACAGGTCATAAAGTTTGTACTGTAAATACTGAAGATGGAAAGCTCATTCCAGAACAAATACAGAAGGTGTTAGATATTCATGAAGATGAACACATGGTTAAGCCCAAACTTGTATATATTTCTAACTCAACAGAAATAGGTACGGTTTATACTAAAAATGAACTTGATACACTTTATGATTTTTGTAAAGCAAAAAATCTCTATCTATATATGGATGGGGCAAGATTAGGCGCTGCTTTGCAATCTCCTAAAAGCGATTTAAAATTTAAAGATTTACCTAATTATACTGATGCTTTCTACATTGGAGGTACTAAAAACGGTGCTCTACTAGGGGAAGCTATAGTAATAAATAATCCTTTACTACAAGAAGACTTTAGGTTTCATATAAAACAAAAAGGTGCCATGCTCGCCAAAGGAAGAGTACTAGGAATTCAATTTTTAGAACTTTTTAAAAATGATTTGTTTTTTGAAATTGGAAAGCATTCAAATGAAATGGCTTTTAAAATTAGCAACTCTTTAAAGGGTTTAGGATATGATTTTCTTGGAGAACCATCTTCTAATCAAATTTTTCCTATCCTACCCAATAAGTTAATAGATGCTTTATTAGAAAAGTATAATTTTTATAAATGGTCAGAAATTGATGAGAATAATTCAGCCGTAAGATTAGTAACATCTTGGGCTACTGAGACAGAAATAATTGATAAATTTATTAAGGATATAAAGGAGTTGGGAGAATAAAATGGGTAGAATGGATAAAACTTACGTAGGATTAGGACTTGTATTTGGCGCTGGAATAGGAACTTTATTAGCTTCAATATTAACAAAAGATACTTCGGTTTACGCATCTGTAGGTGGAGGTATAGGTCTAGTAGTTGGTTCTATTGTTCAACTATGGATAAACGGCAAAAAAAAGTAACTCACATTATTTATAGTTTAAATTATCTGTTTAACAAATTATAAATTGGGGTATATTTAAAATATCATAGGACAGAGATTAGAACTTTGGGAGGTATATCTTGAACTCATTTCTTAATTTTAAATTTATGAATCAAAAAGCTATGGATAGGGTTCTCCTCGCCCTTTTACCAATAATATTATTTGGTATTGGATCCTTTGGATGGAGGGTTCTTTTTGTAGTATTAGTGTCAGTTATATTCGCTTTTTTAACAGAATGGTTTTTCAAGAGAAAAACAAACAAACCCTACTCAAAAGCTATTTTTGTCTCTGCAGTTTTATTTGCTTTAACCTTACCTCCAAGAACACCTTACTGGATTGTCGCTTTGGGTATAGTTTTCGGAATAACCTTTGCTCGTGAAGTCTTCGGTGGTTTTGGTAGGAATGTTTTCAATCCTGCAGTAACAGCTAGAGCTTTTGTTTATGTTAATTTTTCGAATTATCTTACGGCCCAGTGGTCTGCAAGTTCCGATGGATTATTAACTGGATTTACTAAATATATAACAGAGCCCATTGACGTACTTGCTCAATCTACTCCAATGCTTATTTACAGAGAAAGCGGTGAATTAGCATCTTATTTTGATGTGATTATTGGAAATATATCCGGTTCTATTGGTGAAGTATCTGGTTTACTTATTATTCTAGCCGGTATATATCTAGTAGTGAAAAAGGCTGCATATAAAGAAACTATAATTTCAGTAATACTTGGATTTGTTGGTATGAGCATTGTTTTCAACTTATTAGGCGTTGCTCAAGTTCCAAATCCACTTTGGGGTATTTTCTCCGGAGGACTATTGTTTGGAGCAGTATTTATGGCCACGGACCCTATAACGTCTCCTAAAACCTATTTGGGAAGATGGATATACGGAATTATGATTGGAGTAATCACTGTAGTAATAAGAGGTTTTGCCCTCTTTGCTGGCGGTATTATGTTTGCAATACTAGTAGCTAATGTATTTGTACCTATCCTGGATGTTGGTGTCAATCAACTTAAGAAGAGGGGTGCATAAAATGGCTAGGAAAAAGAAACAGATTGTCTATCCAATTATATTTATGATAATAGTAACCAGTCTTTTTACATTGGTCCTAGCAGTAATAAATGAACTTACCTATGATAGAATAAAAGAACAGTCTAGAATAAAAACTCAAAGCAAACTATTATATGCACTAAATTTAGATTTTGAAAATAATGCCGATAGCATAGTAGATACATATAATGAATATATAACAGAAAAATCTACTGATGATTATACTTACTACCTAGCTAAAGAAAATGGAGAAATATTGGGATATGCTTTTGAAGTTAACGGAAAGGGCCTTTGGGGACAGATAAAGTCTTATATAGCTTTTAACGATTCTTTTAAAAGACTAAAAGGCGTTGATTTTATATCCCACTCTGAAACCCCTGGTTTAGGAGGAAGAATAGATGAAAGATGGTTTGTTGATCAGTTTAAGGATATAGAATTAAACCAATCTGAGGACGGAGAGTATTTGATTTTCAAACCTTCCCTAGGAGGTAATATAGACTCTATATCTGGAGCTACTTCTACATCAAAAGCTGTTAGATCTATTTTCAACGAAAAAATTAGTGAAATATTACAGGTGAAGGAGGAAGTAATTAATGAATCAAAAAACTAAAGGAATCTTTCTTTTAGGTTTATGGAAAGATAATCCCGTATTTAGACAAATACTTGGAATATGTTCAGCCTTAGCTGTTACAAACCTTATGATAAATTCATTAGTAATGGGTCTTGGTCTAATATTTGTTACTGCATTTTCCGAACTCACCGTGTCAATTATAAGACAGTATACTCCTAAACACATTCGAATGATGGTCCAAACCCTTATTATATCTGCATATGTAATAATTGTTGACATCTTTTTAAAGGCATATTTTCCTAATATTAGTGAAGCTTTAGGTCCTTATGTTGGGCTTATCATTACCAACTGTATCATAATGGGAAGATGTGAATCTTACGCACAAAACAATCCTCCATACTATGCATTTATGGATGGTATAGCTTCAGGTGCAGGTTATGCAATTGTGTTACTTATTATAGCCTTTGTAAGAGAACTACTTGGTTTTGGTTCCCTTTTTGGAATAAATATACTAGGAGAATCATGGACATCATGGACCCTTATGATAATGCCTCCAGGAGCCTTTTTTATGCTGGCTATCATAATATGGATATCTAAAAATATGATGAATGAAGATAAAGAAGAAAGTGGAGGTGTAAAAGCGCAATGACTTTAAATCCTTTTGTAATATTTTTCGCAGCTATTTTTACAAATAATATGATTCTATCAAACTTTTTAGGAATGTGTTCTTTTATTGCAGTAAGTAATGAAATTAAAACTTCTTTCAGCTTAGGGGAAGCAGTAACCTTTGTTTTGGGATTTACTTCAATTATAAACTATCTTGTATACCATAAAATATTAGTTCCTTTAAATTTAGAGTACTTAAGATATATTGTATTTATTATTGTTATCGCTTCTTTCGTTCAGCTGGTAGAAATGATAATAGACAGATATTTTCAAACTCTTTATTATGCTCTTGGTGTTTTTCTACCTCTAATTACAGTAAACTGTGCAATACTGGGAGTTTCTCTATTTATGATTATCAGAGACTACTCTCTTATACAATCTGTAGCATTTAGTATTGGCTCAGGTTTGGGATGGACATTGGCTATAGTAGCAATGGCAGGTATAAGACAAAAGATTAAAAATAACCCTCTACCTAAAGGTTTGGAAGGTCCCGGCATAACACTAATTATTACTGGAATTATGGCTTTAGCATTTATAGGATTTTCCGGAATAGTTCAGATACAATAGGAGGTAGTATGAGAGAAATAATTATAACAGTTGTAACTATATCATCAATTTCCGGAGTTCTAGCATTTCTTCTTTCCATAGCTAACAAAACTATTGCAAACTACGGAGAAAAAACCGTTACCATTAATGAAGAGAAAGATTATATTGTAGAAGGAGGAGAAACTCTTCTTTCTGCTTTAATTGAAGAAAATATATTTATTCCTTCTGCCTGCGGAGGTAAAGGTAGCTGCGGTTACTGTAAGGTTAAAGTTTTAGAAGGCGGGGGGCAGTTTTTACCTACAGAGAAGGGCTATGTCACTGAAGAAGAAAAAGAACAAGGTATAAGGCTGTCCTGTCAATGTAAGGTAAAAGAAGACATGAAAATTGAAATCCCTGAAGAACTTTTCAGCGTAGAGCAGTATGAAACTACAGTTGCTAAATTGGAAAATCTTACTGATAAAATAAAATTAGTAAGATTGGAATTTGAAGAAGGAAAAGAAATGGAGTATAATCCTGGTCAGTATATTCAAATTCTAACTCCTATATATAAAGAGAGCTTCGAAGAAATATACAGAGCTTACTCAATTACAACCCCTCCTAGTTCAAAAAATGCCGTAGAACTTTTCATAGGCTATGAAGGAGGTATTTGTACTACATATGTACACGATTATCTCAAAGTAGGAGACCCTCTTACTATAGTAGGGCCTTTTGGAGATTTTCAATATAGAGACAACGATAGAGAAATGATTCTTGTAGCTATAGGTACTGGAATGGCTCCTATTATGAGTATCCTTAGATTTATGGCAGAAGAAGGTATAGATCGAAAAGCCACTTTTTACTTTGGCGCGAGGACTAGGGAAGATCAGTACATGATGGATGAACTGGAAGAATTAAAGAAAAAGCTTCCTCGATTTAAACTTAAACTTTGCTTATCAAGGCCTACCGAGCAGTGCAATTGGACGGGAGAAGTAGGAAGAGTTACTGATTTGCTTGAAGAATATGAAGAAAATGGAGAAAATAAAGAGGCATACCTTTGCGGTAGTCCTCCTATGATAGATGCTGTAATCCCTATTCTTAGAGATAAAGGTTATAAAGAAGAAAATATACTATATGATAAATTCGAATAACCTGGAAATTTCCAGCTTATTTTTTTTCATTATTCTTCCTCCCAAAATAAATCATCTAAGGTTTTACCCAGCTCTTTACATATAGCCAGGCAAAGATTAAGAGAAGGATTGTACTTTCCTGCTTCTATTAAACTAATAGTTTGTCTTGTTACATTTATCCTATCCGCAAGCTCCTCTTGGGTAAGGTCTTTTTCTACTCTTGCCATTTTTAACCTTATATTTTTCATCTTAATCACCAAGGTTCTTTTCGTTTGTTTTCTTGCTTTTTTTATTTGCGAAGTAGTGAACTAAAAATGTTCCTAATACCATAAATGGTACATAGATTAAAAATGAGGCGCTAAATACCAGTAAAAAATAATTCAATCTATTACCGCCACCGCCGTATATCAAGGCACTTCTAATTCCGAAAAACAAAGATATACCTAATCCACCAATTAAAGCTATTATGATTTGTTTTACATTAATAGGCAGAGATATTTTTCTATTTTTATCCTTTAGTTCCACCATATCCGAATAAAGCCCCATCCATACTGATCTAACTAAAAAGTAAATTGATACGGATATTAGTAAAATTAATTCAAATAATACATTCTCTAAATTTAATCCGTAGTAAAAATATTTTGCAAGTATAGATACTGCAGCTAAAATAATCACTAATACATAAACTTCTTTGTATATTT
>JAWOEG010000008.1:0-8639 GCA_046482875.1 Eubacteriales bacterium
TTTAGGCAACCCACATTGATAAAATTTAAGTTCTGGCCCAACAACTATAACAGAACGACCAGAATAATCGACTCTTTTACCCAGTAGATTTTGTCTGAATCTACCTTGCTTACCTTTAAGCATATCCGATAGTGACTTCAAAGGTCTATTGCCTGGACCAGTAACAGGTCTTCCTCTTCTTCCATTATCAATTAATGCATCAACAGATTCCTGCAGCATTCTTTTTTCATTTCTTATTATTATGTCCGGTGCTCCTAAGTCTAAAAGTCTACTCAATCTGTTATTTCTATTAATAACTCTTCTATATAAATCATTTAAATCGGATGTCGCAAATCTTCCGCCATCAAGTTGAACCATAGGTCTTAACTCCGGTGGTATAACAGGTACGGCATCTAAAATCATCCATTCAGGCTTGTTTCCAGATTTATTAAAGGCTTCAAGAACTTCTAATCTTCTAGTTATTCTAATTTTCTTTTGACCGCTACTGTTTTTAAGATTCCCTCTTAATTCTTTAATTTCTTTTTCTAAATCTATCTTGCTTAATACTTTTTTTACAGCTTCAGCTCCCATTCCAGCTTGGAATGAATCGCCGTATACGTCTTTATATTCTATATATTCTAGCTCTGTAAGTATCTGCTTGTCTGATAATGGTGTATCTCCGCTTTCAGTTACGATAAACTGAGCAAAATAAAGTACTTTTTCTAAAGATCTTGGAGACATATCAAGAAGCAATCCCATTCTTGACGGTATCCCTTTGAAATACCAGATATGAGATACTGGTGCTGCAAGATCTATATGCCCCATTCTCTCTCTTCTAACGGCTGCCTTAGTTACTTCAACACCACACCTATCACATACTACACCTTTGTATCTTATTCTCTTATATTTTCCACAATGACATTCCCAATCCTTTGTAGGACCGAAAATCTTTTCACAGAACAAACCCTCTTTTTCTGGTTTAAGTGTTCTATAGTTTATAGTTTCAGGCTTCTTTACTTCTCCATAAGACCAGCTCATTATACTTTCAGGTGATGCTAGACTTATTCTAATTGCTTCAAAGTTGTTAAATTCCATAAAGGGGCCAACTCCCTTCCTAAATTAGTTTTTATCTAAATCCTCTATTTCCATTCCGGTTGTTTCTTCTTCTATAAATCTTTCTTCACCAATCACTTCTTTGATGTCTTCTATTTCTTCTATTTCTTCATTCTCCTCTTTTTCCTCAGGAGAAATAATTGTGATATCTAAAGCTAAACTCTGTAATTCTTTAACTAATACTTTAAAGGATTCTGGTATTCCTGGTTGTGGTATGTTTTCTCCTTTTACAATAGCTTCATAAGTTTTTACTCTACCCGTTACATCATCTGATTTGACAGTAAGCATTTCCTGCAGTGTATGAGCAGCTCCGTATGCTTCAAGAGCCCAAACTTCCATCTCTCCAAATCTTTGTCCACCAAACTGTGCTTTACCTCCAAGAGGCTGTTGTGTAACAAGTGAATAAGGTCCTGTTGATCTTGCGTGTATTTTTGAATCAACAAGGTGATGGAGTTTTAATATATACATATACCCTACAGTTATAGGTGCGTCAAAAGGCTCCCCTGTTCTTCCGTCTCTTAAATCTATCTTTCCTGTCGATGGGTATCCTGCCATTTCTAAAGCTTCAAAAACTTCGTTTTCTGTCGCTCCGTCAAAAACAGGTGTCGCTACATTCCATCCTAGCTTCTTTGCCGCCAATCCTAGATGCACTTCAAGTACCTGCCCAATATTCATACGAGATGGCACTCCTAATGGATTAAGCACAATTTCTAGCGGTGTTCCATCTGGTAAGAAAGGCATATCTTCTTCAGGTAGTACTCTCGAAATAACACCTTTGTTTCCGTGACGCCCACAAAGTTTATCTCCTACATTTATTTTTCTTTTCGTAGCTATATATACTCTTACTAATTTATTTACTCCTGGATTTAATTCGTCACCATTTTCTCTTGTAAATACTTTTACATCAACAATTATTCCACTTTGACCATGAGGCACTTTAAGTGATGTATCTCGTACTTCTCTGGCCTTTTCGCCAAATATTGCTCTCAGAAGTCTTTCTTCAGCAGTTAACTCAGTTTCTCCTTTTGGAGTAACCTTTCCTACTAAAATATCTCCCGGTTCAACTTCAGCTCCTATTCTTATAATTCCTCTTTCATCTAAATCTTTAAGAGAATCTTCTCCAACATTTGGTATGTCTCTTGTAATTTCTTCTGGACCTAATTTAGTATCTCTAGCTTCTGATTCATACTCTTCTATATGAAGAGATGTCAAGCTATCATCTTTTACAAGATTTTCATTGATTAAAATAGCATCCTCAAAATTATAACCTTCCCAAGTCATAAATCCTACTAATAGATTTTTCCCTAGAGCTATTTCACCTTGTGATGTTGAAGCTCCATCGGCAATAATCTCGCCTTTTTTAACTTTATCACCCTTTTTAACTAGGGGCTTTTGATTTAAACAAGTTCCTTGATTAGATCTTTTGAACTTTATCAATGAATATTTATCTAATGTGCCATCATCATCCCTTTTTATTATAATATCAGATGATTGTACAGATACAACTTTACCATCGTTCTTACTAACAACAACCACTCCAGAATCTTTAGCTGCTTTATGTTCCATTCCAGTACCTATTATAGGCGCATCTGTTATCATTAATGGAACTGCCTGTCTCTGCATATTCGCTCCCATTAGAGCTCTATTTGCATCATCGTTTTCTAAAAAGGGTATCATTGATGTACCTACAGATATAAGCTGTTTTGGAGAAACATCCATATAATCTACATTGTCTCTACTTACAATTTCTGGTGCTCCTTTTGCTCCCCTAACAACAACTCTTTTATTTTTAAATTTACCATCTTCTCCGATAGGTTCATTTGCTTGAGCTATAATTTGCTCATCTTCTATATCAGCAGTAATGTAATCTATATTAGTAGTAACTTCTCCAGTTTCTTTATTTACTTTTCTATATGGTGACTCTAAGAATCCGTATTCATTGATTCTTGCATATGTTGCTAAAGAAGTTATCAGTCCTATATTTGGTCCCTCTGGTGTTTCAATAGGACACATTCTTCCATAATGAGTCTGGTGAACATCTCTTACCTCAAAGCCTGCTCTATCTCTGCTCAAACCTCCCGGTCCTAATGCAGACATTCTCCTTTTATGAGTCAGTTCTGCCAGTGGATTAGTTTGATCCATAAATTGTGAAAGTTGACTACTACCAAAAAATTCTTTGATTGCTGCAGCTACAGGCCTTATATTCATAAGAACCTGTGGTGTTACAACTTCAACATCTTGAATAGTCATTCTTTCTCTAATAACTCTTTCCATTCTAGAAAGGCCTACTCTTACTTGATTCTGAAGTAATTCACCTACAGCTCTAATTCTTCTATTACCTAAGTGATCTATATCGTCTACTTCTCCCACACCTTTAAATAAACAGAATTCATAACTTATAGATGCTAATATATCATCAGCAATTATATGTTTAGGTGTAAGTCTTCTAATGTTTTTTTCTATTTCATCTTCTAATTTTTCGTTGCTAATTTCGAAAGTTTCTTCATCTGTTGCCTCTTCTAATAATTCTTTTAGTACAGGATAATATACCTTTTCTTTTATACCAAGCTTTTCATAGTCTATACCTTTGTATACCAATTCAGGATACACAAATTTATTACTATAAACTTTAACAATTTCTTTATCCTTACTATATACTTCAATATGAAAAACTCCTGCTGCTTCAATCTGAAAAGCTTTCTCTCTAGTTATTACTTCACCTTCAGAGATTATTAATTCTCCAGTGTTTTTATTTACAATAGTATTAACTGATTCTTTTCCTATTCCTCGGTTTTCTATACTAAGCTTTTTATTAAATTTATATCTTCCCACTCTTGCTAAATCATATCTTTTATGGTCAAAGAAAAGATTATTAATTAGTGATGTCGCACTATCTAAGGTAGGTGGTTCTCCTGGTCTAAGTTTTTTATAGATTTCTATTAAAGCTTCATCTTTATTTTTTGTTCCATCTTTTTCAAGAGTCTTTAGTAACTGTTCTGACTCTCCTAACAATTCTATTATTTCTGCATCTGTTTCGCAGCCCATAGCTCTTAAAAGAATAGTTATAGGAATTTTTCTAGTTCTATCTATTCTAACATTAACCAAACTATTAGAACGGGTTTCATATTCAAGCCACGCACCTCTATTAGGTATTACTGTAGCTGAAAAAAGTTCTTTACCAGTCTTATCACGTTCTACATCGTAATACACACTTGGTGATCTAACTAATTGACTTACTATGACACGTTCTGCACCATTTATTATGAATGTCCCTCTCTCAGTCATTTGAGGAAAGTCACCCATAAAAACTTCCTGTTCCTTTATTTCTCCTGTTTCTTTGTTTATAAGCCTTACCTTTACTTTTAAAGGTAGAGCAAAAGTTGCGTCTCTCTCTTTACACTCCATTTGATCGTACTTTGGATCTCCATTTAATTTGTAATCCACAAATTCTAATATCAAATTTCCAGTGTAATCCTCTATAGGAGATATGTCGTTAAAAACTTCTTTTAATCCTTCTCTAATAAACCATTCATATGAATTTTTTTGAACTTCAATTAAGTCTGGTAGTTCTAATACTTCGTCTATTCTCGAGTAACTCATTCGCACTCGATTACCTATTTTCACAGGATGCAACATTTCTTCACCCCTTCGCATATTATTAAGTAAAAAAATTGCGTAGTTAATTTAGCATTACATACAATTTTTATGCCAACTTTTTATACCTACGCAATATAAGATAATATCATATTTGAATTTTATTGTCAATACCTTAAGCGATCATTTTAAAGCTTAAAAGAGCTTGTACAAGCTCTTTTAATTAAATTTTAAATTGTATTTAAAATTTTACGTAAAAATTATTTAATTTCTACAGATCCGCCTACTTCTTCTATTTGTGATTTGATGTTCTCAGCTTCTTCTTTGCTTACTTTTTCTTTTACTGCTTTTGGAGCTTCATCTACTAATGCCTTAGCATCTTTAAGTCCCAATCCAGTAAGCTCTTTAACTGCTTTTATTACTTTGATTTTTCCGCTTCCTGCTCCTGTTAATACTACATCAAATTCAGTTTGCTCTTCTTCCTCTGCTGCACCTGCTGCTGCCGGAGCTGCTGCCGCAACTGGAGCCGCTGCACTTACACCAAATTCTTCTTCTAATTCCTTAACTAATTCTGATAATTCTAATACTGTTAACTCTTTTACTTCTTCAATTAATTTTGTTACTTTTTCACTTGCCATTTTATATAACCTCCATTTTTTTAGTTTTGCTCTTTTTGTTCTTTAATCGCATCTAATGCGTATACTAAGTTTCTAACATTTCCCTGTAATACATTAACAAATCCAGTAATAGGTGAATTCAAGCTTCCAAGGACTTTTGCAATAAGTACTTCTCTTGATGGAATATTTGCTAATTCTTTTATCTGCTCTATTCCTATTACCTTTCCATCTACGATACCTGCTTTTATTTCTAACTTGTTATTATCTTTTGCAAATTCATCCGATACTCTTGCAGCGCCAACAGCATCTTCTATACTAAAAGCTACTCCATTTGGACCTGTAAGATTTTCGTTAAAATCTTCATAACCAGCTTCTTTAAAAGCAAATCTCATCATTGTGTTTTTGTAAACTTTATAGTCTACTCCAGCTTCTCTATACTTTTTTCTTAATTCGGAAACTTCAAAAACGTCTAGTCCTCTATAATCTACAAGTACAACTGATTTAGAACTTTCTATCTTTTCTTTGATTTCCTGTACTACTTGCTTCTTTTGTTCTACAACTTTTTTGTTCATAGGTTTACTACACCTCCTTAAAGATGCTATATATAAAAAAGGTTTCTCACAGACATAGAGAAACCTTAATAGCTAAAGTTATTCGTTTCACCTCGACTGGAAATTAAGCTCTCGCACCAGCTGTCTGCGGTTAATATTCAATTCTCTTAAAGAGTATATCAACTAATATTTTAAATGTCAACAATTTATTCTGTTAATTTTTGGCCGTTTATTTTTATACCAGGACCCATTGTGCTTGCAATAGTTATACTTCTTAAGTATCTACCTTTTGACGCAGCTGGTCTGGCTTTTATTACTGCATCTAGTAAAGTTTTAACATTCTCATATAGTTTTTCGCTTCCAAAAGATTTCTTTCCAACTGGAACGTGTATTATTGCTGTTTTATCAACTCTATACTCAACTTTACCAGCTTTGATATCGTCTACTGCACTCTTAACATCCATAGTTACTGTTCCAGATTTAGGGTTTGGCATTAATCCTTTTGGTCCAAGTACTCTTCCCAATCTTCCGGCAATGCCCATCATATCAGGAGTAGCAACTACTACATCAAAATCAAACCAATTTTCATTTTGAATTTTTTCAGCGTATTCTTGTCCTCCAACATAATCAGCTCCAGCTTCTTCTGCTTCTGCCGCCTTATCTCCTTTAGCAAAAACTAAAACCTTTTTAGTTTTTCCAGTACCATATGGTAAAACGATAGCCCCTCTTACCTGCTGGTCTGCGTGTCTTGGATCTACTCCAAGTCTTATATGCATTTCAATAGTTTCATCAAAATTTGCTTTCGCAGTTTCTTGAACTAAATCAATAGCTTCTTTTATATCGTATAATTTTTCTCTATCTACAGCTTTAGAACTGTCTTGATATTTTTTACCTCTTTTTGGCATTTTTTACCTCCTTGTGGTTTTATCGGTTGTGGCCTCCCACATTTGTATATCTAATCTTTTACTACAATTCCCATACTTCTTGCTGTTCCAGCTACCATACTCATAGCTGCTTCGATAGTATTGGCATTTAAATCAGGCATTTTTATCTCAGCAATTTCTTTTACTTTGTCTTTAGAAATATTCGCAACTTTTTTCGCTTGTGGTTCACCTGATGCTGTTTCGATACCTACAGCTTTCTTTAGCAATACTGCTACTGGAGGGGTTTTAGTAATGAATGAAAATGATCTATCCTGATATATAGTCAAAACAACTGGTATTAACATACCTTCTTGGTCTTGAGTTTTCGCATTAAATTCTTTACAAAAGCCCATGATATTTACACCATGAGGACCTAATGCTGTTCCTACAGGTGGAGCTGGTGTAGCTTTTCCTGCTGGTATTTGTAATTTTACTACTGCTATTACTTTTTTTCCCATATTTACACCTCCTATTATTGTTGTGGTTTTTCGGTTTTACCCTCCCACTATATGGTATCAAATATATTAAAAGTTTAATTAAACTTTTTCTACCTGATCAAAATCTAGCTCTACCAAAGTTTCTCTTCCAAACATAGAAATATATGCTTTTATTTTATGCTTTTCATTATTTATATCGTCTACAGAACCCATAAAATTCTCAAATGGCCCATCGATTACTTTAACAGAATCACCTTTTTCTAAATCAATCTTAGGGCTTGCTACAGCAACACCCAATGATTTTACTTCTTTTTCTGAAAGGGGTATTGGTTTGGTACCCGGTCCAACAAATCCAGTTACTCCTCTTGTATTTCTTACCAAATACCAGGACTCATCAGTCATTATCATATGTATTATTACATAACCTGGAAATTTTTTCTTTTCTTTTACTGTTTTTTTACCATTTTTTGTTTCTATATATTCTTCTTTTGGTACTAGAACTTCAAAAACTATATCCTGCATACTTCGGTTTTCAACAAGTTTTTCTATATTTACTTTAACCTTATTTTCATGACCCGAATATGTATGCACAACATACCACTTTGCACCTTCTGATTTTTGTTTCATAACAACGGGCTTATGCCCTACCTCCTTTATACAAATATACCAAGGAGACCTTTAAACATAAAATCTAATCCCCAAATTAAAACAGTCATTATAGCAACTACTACTAATACTACAACAGTCATATTTGCTAGTTCTTTTTTGGTAGGCCAGCTTACTTTTTTAAGTTCTGATTTAGCACCTTTAAAAAAGCTTAATAACTTATTCTCTTTTTTTGTTTCTTTAGTATTGCTTTTTTTAGTAGCCATTATTTCACATCCTTAAAATATATTAATTACTTAGTTTCTTTATGAACAGTGTGTTTTTTACAATATCTGCAGTATTTTTTAAGTTCAATTCTTCCTGTGTCATTTTTTTTGTTTTTAGTAGTGTCATAGTTTCTTTGTTTACATTCAGTACAAGCCAGTTTTACGTTAACTCTCATCGATTACACCTCCAAAAAATCTATCTATATGAACATTAAGCTCGTTTTCTTAGTTACCTTATATAAATTATCATAAAATAAAATACCTGTCAATAAAAAGAATTTTATTATTTAAAATAATTGATTTAATTATTTTAAAAAAGCTCAGGTATACCTGAGCTTTTAACTTTTATTGAAAATCACTCAATGATTTGTGCAACAACACCTGCTCCTACTGTTCTTCCACCTTCTCTTATAGCAAATCTTAATCCTTCTTCCATTGCTATAGGTGTAATCAGTTCTACTGTAAATGTTGCATTATCTCCAGGCATACACATTTCTACGCCTTCTTCTAATGCTACTGATCCTGTTACGTCTGTTGTTCTAAAGAAAAACTG
>JAWOEG010000060.1:0-10390 GCA_046482875.1 Eubacteriales bacterium
AATTTTTTATTAGGATTTTTCTTTTTTGTTTCTAAATTTTTGTCTTCTTTTTCCAAAGTTTTTTGGAAGTTGTCTTTTGATTCTGTCTTTTTATCTTTGTTTTTTGTTTTGTTAAGGTTTGACCTTTTTATCCTATCGGCTTTTAGGTTAATTGCTGATCTTTCTATCACTGTCTCACCTCCTTTATGAAATTTTATATTTTATTCAGAAGAGCCTCCTGCTGATATTTCTCCACCTCCTTCTTCAGTTCCTTGATTTTCTTCTGTTGTTTCTGTAGTATCTTCTCCAGTTTCTTCTGTATCACTTTCTTCTAGTAAATCTTCTAATTCATCTCTACTGTTATATCTTTCTAAGATTATTCTAGCTGCTAGGGATGGTTCTAGGTTTTCTAGTATTGCAGCTGATTCTTTGTCTTTTATATTGAAGATTACATTTCTTACAAGCTTTAAATCCTCTACTTCTGTAAGCATTACCGCTGCATTTTCTGGAGACATATTCTCTACTACTTTGCTTAGTTCTTCTATATCTTGATATTCCCCATTTATATCTTCTAAAATCTTTTTTATTTCTTCTTTGTTTTGTGTTACTACTTTTTCTGTCTCTGTAAGAGCTGTCTCTCTCTGGTTTAAGCTTTCTTCTCTAGTGTCAATGTCTTCTCTTTCTTTATTGATTCTTAGGAACTCTTTTCCAATCATTTCTTCGTACTGTCTAATCATATCAGCACCTACAAAGGTTTCTGCGGCGTTCTCTTGATTTTCTATCAACTGCTGAGTAACTTTATCAACTACTTTTGTTTTGAAGTTGAATACATTCATGGCAAATAAGGCTATTAAAACAAATACCACTATAATCAGTGCAAATCCTGCAAATATTATCTTATCTATGGTTTCTACTTTACTTTTGTTTTTATTTTTTGTTTTATCTTTCTTTTTCATATTTTATATCCCTTTATTCTACTAACATATCGTTGTCTTTTTTGGAGATTATTATTTCTTCTTTTGCTTCCATCTCTAGAATTACCGCTACTATTCTCTGCTGTGCTTCAAGAACTTCACTTAACCTTACCTTGCCAAGCATATCCATTTCCTGCTGTACAATTTCCTTTGCTCTTTTTGACATATTTGAAAGGAAATGGGTCTTAACTGATTCGGCAGTAGATTTAAGTGCAAGGGCAACATCTTTGTTTGAAAGTTTTGCCACGATTTTCTGTAGTATTATATTGTCAATATCTGTTATATCTTCAAATACAAACATTTTCTTCTTAATCTCTTCTGCCATTTCTGGATTGTATTCTTCTATTTCTTTAAATATTCTAACTTCAGACTTTCTGTCTATAGATGATAGTATGTCAGATACTATTTTAAGTCCTGCTTCTTCGTCTCTTCTGTTTTCTGATCCCACTACATTATTAAGCTTTGATTTTAGCTTATCTTCTATTTGGTTTATTATTTCCGGTGATATTTTACTCATCTTTGCAATTCTTTTTACGATTTCAGTTTGTCTTTCTTCTTCCAGGCCTCCCAAGATTTTAGAAGCTTGTTCTGATTCCATATATGATATTATAAGTGCTATAGTTTGATTTCTTTCTACTTTTATTAGGTTTATTAGTTCTGATGCATCCACCTGTTGTAAAAATTTAAAAGGTTTTTTGTAGTTGAGTTTTGACATCTTGTTGATGATTTGAACACTTCTTTGTGCCCCTAAAGCTTCTGTAAGAACGTCTTTAGCGTACTGTATTCCTCCTCCAGATATGTATCCTTCAGCTAGGCACATTTCGTAAAACTCATTAAGTACTTCGTTTCTAGTTTCAGAAGGTATGGATTTAAAGTTTGCTATTTGGTATGTAATTTTCTCTACATCTGTATCATTAAGTTTCTTTAGTACAGTTGCCGCTGATTTTTTATCTATTGATAATATTAAGGCTGCTGCTTTTTCATGTCCTGATAAACTTACATCCATAATTTCCTCCTTTTAAGATTCGTCACTTAGCCAGGAACTAATTACGTTGGCTATACTTTCTGGATTTGCTTCTATTATTGATTCTATTTCTTTTATTACTTTTTCTTCTTCTTTGCTTTTGTTTAACTTATCCAATACTTCTTGTTTTTTCGATTTTATTTTTTCCATTTCTTCATCAGTAGTACTTTCTTCTGCTGTTTCTTCTATTTGTGGTCCTGCAGCTAGCTGAGGTTTTGTTTTAAACTGTTTTAATATAAGGAGTGCCAGTATGAAGGTAAGTACAAGTCCTACTATTACAACTAGTGTCTGTTCTTCTACTGGAAGTTGGAATCCACCTTCTTGGGTTAAGGCCGCTTGAAGCTCTGCTCTCTGAGCTTCACTTGCTGCAAAGTTCATATACCCTACAGTTATTTTGTCCACTTCTATGCCTACTGCTGCAGCTGCTATCTGCTTAACATCTTCTAGGACACTTTCGTCTGTTGAGGCTGTATCATTTATAAGAACTGAAACGCTTATGTCTTGTATACCACCTTGTGCTTCGTCTATTGTCTGCCTAAGCTCGTTGACCCTATAGTTTACTACGGTCTGCATCCTATCATTTAGACTTTCGCTGTCTATCATATAGTTGTCCGCAGCATCTCCCGTATTTTCGGAGGTATCTGAAATTTTTTCTGTAAGTTCGTCTATTATGTAGGGAATTCCTTCATCGTCTACTACGGGTGAGTACTCTATGACTTCTGTAAAGGTTTTATCAAGGTCTACCTTAGCGTTTACAGCTACGTTTATGTTTTCTTTTCCAAATACAGGTTCAAATAGGAAAAGGACTTTTTCTGCTATACTGGTTTCTACTTCATTTTCAATTCCTAATACGTTGTTGGCATTTGCAAGATTGTCATTACTGCCTGATGAGGGAAGTAGGTTGTTGAGGTTTGAATCTATTATAGCTACATATTCTTCGGATAAACCGTTGATGCTTGTAACCATGAGTCTTTTTATTGCTTCAATTTTTTCTTCGTTAGGCTTAAAGTTGTTGTCTAATTCCAGTACTACATTTGCACTTACAGGTGTATCTTCTGCATTGAATTTGAATACAGAGTCATCTTCCATACTTATAGTTACTATTGCGTTTTGTATTCCCTGTAAACTGGATATAGTGTTGCTTAATCTATCTTGTAATTGATAAAGAAGCATAACTTTTTTATCCTGACTGGAGGTAGTAAAGTTTATGCTTTCCATGTATAAATCGTAATTTAATCCTGATTTTGGATATCCTTGTACCGAAAGCTGCATTCTTATTTCGTCTTCATCTTTTTGATCGACCATTATAGTGGAGTTGTTCTCTACTTTGGATTTAACTCCCATTTCATCTAAAAGGCTTTTTATTTCCCCTGCTTCTTGAGTTGTTAGATCAGAGTAAAGTACAGAATATTCTGTTTTACCTAAAAAGTAACCGGTAAAAGACAAAGATATTGCCAGTAGTATTAAAAGTAGTACTATTCTTTTTTTCTTTTTACTTTCTATACCTTGCCAGTAGTTCAGGCCTTTATCTTTTATATTGTTTAATTTTTCAGGCATTTCTTACACTCCATTATTATACTTGCATTCTCATTATCTCATTGTATGCATCTACGATTTTATTTCTTACCTGCAGTGTCATCTGTAAGTTTACTGCAGTCTTTTCTGATTCGACTATATAGCTGTGAATATCGTCACTTTTTCCACTTATAATATTCTCCAGACTTTCCTGGGTACTTGTAATATTGCCGTCTAAATTGGTTATGGATTCTTTTAGTATTTCGTTAAAAGAGTTTTTTTCACTCTTCTTATTTTTTTCAGTATTTATATTTTGATCTGTTACTCTTTTGATTTCAGTTGCGCTTCTAGGTGATACAGCGCTTATTGGACTAATAGCCATTTATATTCCTCCTATTTCATTATCTCCATTGCTTTTTGAAACATTGTTTTAGCTGCATCCATTACTGTTGCATTTGCTTCATAGGCCCTGGTTGCCGACATCATTTCCAACATCTCTTCCGTTGTGTCTACATTTGGCATTCTCACATATCCATTTTCATTTGCCAAAGGATGGTCCGGATCGTATAAAAGTTTAAAAGGTTCTTCTAGAGGAGTTGTAACGTCTACTTTAACTCCTTCTCCCTTTAGAGGTTGGCTGAAATTATCTAAAACCTTATTAAACTGATTTGCATTGTCGTTTTCAGTGATAACCGCTCTTTTTTTTCTGTAGGGTTCACCATTTTCAGTAACTAAGGTGTCTGCATTTGCTATGTTTTGAGATATTACTTCCATTTTCTTTTTTTGTGCATATAATCCATTTGCACTAATATCTATAGCTTTAATAAAATTCATAACTATTATCCTTTCGATTCACTTAATACTGTATTTATTAAATTCAGCTGGAATTTCAATGCTTGTGAAACTAAGTCGTATTTCATCTGATTTTCTGCAAGGGATACCATCTCTTTATCCATATCAACATTGTTACCGTTGGATTTTACATCTAGTCCTCTTTTGTGCTCTATTCTGTATTTTATATTTTCTGGATCTACCTCGCTTTTATAGTCTGCTTTAGAAGCCGAAAGATATTCGTTGATTACTTTCTCGAAGTTAATATCTTTAGAAAGGTATCCTTCGGAATCAGAGTTAGCAATATTATTTGAGATAACTTCATTTCTGGTCCACAGACCTTCTAAAGTTTTTTGATAAAAGCTTAAGGTTTCAGATGTACTGTTAATCATTTTATCCCCCCTAATAAAAAAGACTCCTGAAAAGGAGCCGAATTTACTTTAACCCAAATTCGACAGTCCGGCTAACCTACACTTTCGTGATTAGGCCCTATGACTTTGCGCCCTTACTTTTCAGTAAGTTTACCTTTTCGTTTGAAAAAAGTTTTTTATTAATTTATATTTTTAATTTTATTTTTTTTATCGAATTTTTAAATGCTGTTTTTTATAGTTTAAATGCGAATATTTTACGTTAAATGAAATTTGTAGTTTTATAATATCATTCACTTTTCTATATGTCAACGATTTTTATGTTATTTTTTGAAATTTTTCCTAAAGTTTTTTTTAAACCTGCCGATATAGATAACTATTGATTCTTGACATTAATTATTTAAAGTTGGTATACTTACTTAAAATAAATCCTTAGAATAGGGGCTGTTATGATAGAATTATTTTCACTTTACAATAATTTGGATGTTTTTATAATTATTGCTATGCGAATTTCAGGATATGTGCTTGTATCTCCTATATTTGGGAGAAGAGAGGTATCAAACTTTCTAAAAATAAGTCTGGTATTATATTTGACTTATATTATTATTTTTTCTGAGAGTTTTTCTTTGGAATACATTCCAGAGACCACCGTACAATTTGTTACTCTTGCTGTAGTTGAGGTTGTTAAAGGCTTTTTAATAGGTTTCTTAACTTCTCTATTCTTTTCAGCTTTTTTAACAGCAGGACAATTTATAGATATTCGTATTGGTTTCAGAATGGGAGGAATATTAGATCCTCAGTACGGAATAAAAACTCCTCTTTCAAGTAACGTCTTAAATATAATTGCAATGGCTGTTTTTTTAATACTTGACGGCCATCTTCAGCTTATAAAAATAGTATCTCATACTTACAGCTTAAGTCCAATAGGAAACTTAGAATTTTTACAAAATATTTACTTAGTTTTTACAGGAGCTTTTTCATTTGCCTTTTTATCAGCTTTTAAAATAGCTCTTCCCATAATTTTAATGATATTCATTGCCGATGTTGTGCTTCTGGTTTTAATCAAGTTTATGCCTCAGATGAATATATTTGTAATTGGGATTCCTATGAAAATTCTAGTTGGTATATTTTCTCTGTTTTATATAATTGAACCTTTTGCAGACTTTTTAGATCCTTATTTTAATACTATGTACAAAAATATTTGGGAAATTTTTATGTAGGTGATATAGATGCCAGGGGAAAAAACGGAAAAACCCACCCCCAAGAAAAAAAGAGATGCCAGAAAAGAAGGTAATGTTTTTAAAAGTATGGAAATCAACAACAGCGTTTCCATACTAGCTTCTCTTTTGCTGCTTTCTCTATTAGGGCCAGGGATGATGGAAAACTTAAAAGAACTCTATGTGTATTATCTAACCAGCGGTATGGACATATTTATGGAACTTAATGATAGTTCTTTAAATATGATGGTGCAGGTAACAGGAGAAAGATTCTTTCTTATTGCAGGACCTATGGTTTTAATACTAATGGTGACAGGCATGAGTGCCAACTTTGTACAGGTTGGATTTTTGTTTGTGCCTAAAACCGTAGTGCCAAAACTGGATAAAATAGATCCTATTAGCGGTTTTAAAAAAATGATGTCATTGAAAACTCTAATCAATCTAATCAAGTCTATCTTAAAAGTTGTAGTAGTAGCAATTCTTGCTTATAACTCCATCATAGTTTTAGCAAAAAAAATGGGTAGTACTATGAATTACGAAGTAAACTACGCCTTAAGTCAAGGTTTTGAAGATATGAGGACTTTAGCTGTTAAACTTCTTATAGCTATGATTGGAATTTCTATCATGGATTATATAGCAAGCTGGTTTGAACACCAGAAAAAATTAAAAATGGATAAACAGGAAGTTAAAGACGAACAAAAAAATACAGATGGGGATCCACAGCTTAAATCTAGAATTAAAAACCTTCAGAGGGAAATGGCTAATTCTAGGATGATGCAAAGCGTACCTGATGCTGATGTTATCATAGTTAACCCGACCCACTATGCTATAGCCATAAAGTATGACAAGTCAAAGTCCAACGCTCCTTTGGTTATTGCCAAGGGTGTAGATTTAATGGCACAAAAAATCAAGGAAGTAGCTAAGGATAATGATGTGAGTATTGTAGAAAACAAAGAATTAGCAAGAGCATTGTACGGAAGTACAAAAATCGGAGACGAGATTCCTCAGGAGCTTTTCCAAGGGGTTGCTGAAATCTTAGCTTATATTTATTCTCTTAAAAATAAGAAGGGTGGATTCTAATGGATAAAAACAAAGATAACAATAATTTGTTCAAAGATAGAAGAAAAAAAGTCAGTAAATACAATAGGTTTGCCTACCTGGTGAGTTCAGTCAATATACTAATCGGTATAAGTATGTTTTTTTTGGTTGATTCTTGGATGCCAAAGGGAGAAACTTTTTTCGATAGACTTCACAATGTGGTTAGAGAAGATATTTGGGAGTTCAATAACATTGGCTTATTTATATTCTTATTAAGCTTTATGTTTTTCTCATCTTCTGTTGCACTTCTACTTAATATTTTACATTTAAAGAGAGATGAAGATAGGGTAAACATTCTTTTGATAATAGAATTTATTTTATCATGGGTTGTAATTATAGTTTATTTTAGTTTATAATTGTATTTACAAGACAGTTTGAAAAAGGTGGATATATGAAATCATCAGTAAAGAATAGGAATATAGAGAAAAATCCAATCAAGGTTCAAAGAGGCACTTTAGAAAACGGCTTAGAAAATGTATCAAAATACTTAGACTTAAAGCCGGAGAAAAGTGTTTTTTTGCATTCAACTGTAGTAAATGATGATGTTATGGGAAGAAGACTTTTTTATAAACCTTCCTTTGCTCACTCTCAGATTTTGTCGATTCTTCCAAGAAAGACTTCTTGGCCTAAGGGTGTGTGCTTGTACGTAAACAAAGAACTGAGAGAATACCTTTCTCAGGTGGGCCTAGCTCCTAAAGATAATTATATTTATATAGATAAATATCCATCCAAGGATTCCTATCCTTACTTTTCAGTATCTGGGTATTTCAAAGAATATATTAAGGGATTAAAGGATGAAGATCTACAGTTTCTCAAAAATTCATCTATAGTTTCCTCATTTATCAGCAAAGACGATGAATACACAGCCAACTTTTTAAATGGAAACCTTATAATGAATTTAAAAGAACAGGTAAAGTTTAATTCTAAATACTATTTAAGAAAATTATCTCAAAAGTATGATTTTTCAGTTCCTTTGGGGGTTCCTTTTAAAGGGTTAGACTCTCTAGAAACTGCTTTCAATTCACTTTATAATATTTTATTAAAATCAAACTGCAAGCCGGAAATATCAAAAATTTGGTGCAAATTCCAGTCTCAAACTAGTGGAATGGGAAGTTTTTCTTTTCAAGGTTTTTCAAAGGAATCTTTTGAAAATACAAAAGAGCATGTAAAGGAATTTTGCAGAAAAATAAATATCCCTGAAGAAGATATGAAAAGGGAAGTTCCATTGGTTTTAGAGGTAGATGTAAGTTCTATGCCTTATGAGAAACAGATTGCCAATATCGGAGTAGAAGCTGTAATTAGCTGCCAGGGTATAACTTTGGTAGGTTGTGTTTCTCAAGAAAGTAGAAATGGAAAGTACATAGGAAGCATCATAGACAAAAGCACTAAAGATTTTAGGTGGTATGCTGAAGAATCTGCTTTGCCTTTCTTAAAGGCTATACAAGAAGAGGGATACAGGGGGTTTATAACTATCGATATTCTTCTAACGAGGTCTAAAGATGGGATTATTAAAGGATACAATATAGATCCAAATGCTAGGTTTACAGCTGGTACCCCTCTTTTATCTTTGATTCAATATAGCGAAAAAATGTCTGGATTAGATCTATTTGGTTTTTCCTATTCCAACGCAATTAAAGATTCTAAAGAATTATTTGAAAGGGTAAAATACTACTGTGGAGATAACCTATATCTAGGTGAAGAATCTAATTTTACAGGTATTATCCCTATAATTTTAAACGACGTAAATTTTTTTGAAAATAAAAAAAGATACCTTCGAACAGTTGTAATTAGCGAAAGCATCTCAAGTGCCGAAAGTATTTATTCTGATTTTAAGAGAAGAATTCTGGATGATTTAAATTCTTAAGCGAATTTAATTACATTGTTTTTCTCTTTCCCATCCTTTTCTAATATTTCCTCTTTTGAAACTTCAAGAAATACTTCTACAATCTCGGGGTCGTATAGTGTTCCCGAGCATTCTTTTATTTCTTCTACTGCTTGTTTTTTGCTTTTGACTACGTTGTATGTTCTCGAACTTGTCATAGCATCATATGAATCTACAATCCTTATAATCCTTGAAACTAAAGGTATGTCTTTACCAGATAAGCCTTCAGGGTATCCTGAACCATCCCAGTTCTCGTGGTGGTGTAGTATCCCTCGGGATATAGATTTCAAATCTGGTATTTTTTTAATTAGGTCCGAACCCATTTTAGTGTGGGTTTTCATTATTTTCCATTCTTCTTCTTTAAGTTTTGTAGGTTTAGTTAGTATAGAATCGGGAATGCTTATCTTACCTATATCGTGTAAATAAGATAGTAGGATGAGTTCATTTATGATATTCCTTGTTAATTTCATCTTCTTTCCTATTTCTACTGCATAGTCTTTTAATCTAATAGCATGTTCTTCTGTTTCGAAAGATTTTTCCCCAAGTACATCCAGTAAGGTATATATTAACTGACTTCTAATGCTTGTTTTAGCTGTAAGCTTATTCTTGTGCATGTTTTCTTCAGCTTTCATTATTACACAGTCAATACTTTTATCTTCTAGTTCTTTTTTACATACAATTCCTACAGCCACATCAATTTTAAAATTTTCATTTCCTGTTAGTTTTTCAACCATTAAGAGAATCAGTTTTTCAGATTCATTTTTTTTGAATTCTGGTAGGTCTACAGCAAATTCATCTCCGTTTATCCTGTACATATGTGCATCCTTAGGTAATATGTTTTTTAAAACTTCTGTAAAAGTAATTATCTGCCTGTCCCCTTCTTTATATCCTTCTTTCTTGTTTATATTTCTAAGTCCATTTAAGTTGAAATATATAAAGCTTCCTGTTTCTTTAAATTCTATTTTTAGTTTATCTCTTCCGAATAGTCCTGTAAGTTTATCCCTTTTACTGTCTATATTTTTTTTGTATTTTACAAGCTGTTTTTCAACTTTCCTGCTTGTTTTTTTATTTAGGGTGTATATGCTTTCCAATATATACTCTTGAAGCACCTCTTCTCTGTCTTCATCAGGTAGTACTTCCCCGCTTTTATCATATATGTTAATCTTATAATCTTTTTCATTTATAATCTTCTTTACGGATTCCTTAGTTATTTCCCCTTCTATTCGATTTTTCTCAAGATAAAAAATTACTAGCCTAACAGCTAATAATACAACAAATATTAAAGATAACACCAGTAGAAAGTTGATTATCGTAAAGGCGTATTTTTCTAAAAATAACGTAAGTAGCTCATTATCATTAATCATAGCATTTCCCCGGTTGTCTTATTGAAAAGGACGCAACAATCCTTCTCTTTAGTTTTATCGGATAAATATTTTGAAACTTTAATAATTTCTTTAAAATGTTTATTTTACTGTATTAAAGACCTGTCTATACCTCTAATA